>DATFIM010000118.1 GCA_035270125.1 Halanaerobiales bacterium
GAAAATAGAAAGCAATATTGGAATAAATTAAAAGAAAATGAATTAATAAAATATGAAACTACGCACCTTACTAAAGAAGGTAAAAGATTTCCGGTGGAGATAAGATCTCAATATTTAGAATATGAGGGAAATGAATATGAATTAATATTTGCTCAGAATATTACTAAAAGAAAAAAAGCAAAAGAGAAATTAAAATTTAGTCAGGAAAGATATAAAACAATATTTAATTCTTCTCCAATTGGTATAATCATTGAAGATGAAAAAGGAGATATTCTGGAAGTTAATAAAACTATGACTGAGATGTCTGGCTATAATAAGGAAGAATTAGAAGGTAGTAATATTATCGATAAATTTGTTTTACCAAAATTTAAAGACCTTGCTCGTAAAAATATAAAAAAATTAATAAATGGAACTGATCTGGAATATGATATAAAAACACCGAAAAAAAATGGGGAAATAAAAAATTACCATCTTAAAGAAACAAATATTACTCTACCTGATGGAGATAAAGGGATTATCTCTATGCATCTTGATATAACAGAGAGAAAACAACTGGAAAAAGACCTTAAAGAAAATAATAATTTACTAAATAGTGTTTTAGAAAGTATTCAGGATGGAATTAGTGTTTTAAATCCAGATTTAACTATTCGCTATACTAATTCTAAAATGAAAGAATGGTATCAGCATGGCTTGCCTTTTAAAGGTGAAAAGTGTTTTGAAGGTTATTATAATAAAGATAAAAGATGTGAAGATTGTCCGGTTATAAGAAGTCTGGAAACAGGTAAAATGGCTAGAGAAGTTAAAGAATTATCAGAAAAGTTTGATATAGATTATATAGAAATTTTTAGTTATCCTATATTTTCTGAAAAAAATAATGAAATTACAGGAATAGTAGAATTTGTTAGAGATATTTCAGATCGCAAAGAAAAAGAAAAGGAAATTAATTATATTTTATATAAGGATTCCCTGACAGGTTTATATAATAGAAGATTTTTTGAAGCAGAAATGGAAAGATTGGATACAAAACGTCAGTTACCTTTAAGTATTATAATGGGAGATTTAAATGGATTAAAGATAATAAATGATAGTTATGGCCATGAAAAAGGTGATCAGATGTTAATTGAAACTGCCAGAATGTTAAAAGAGGTACTGAGAGAAGAGGATATTTTAGCAAGACATGGTGGTGATGAGTTTACTATTTTGCTTCCGAAAACCAGTAACCAGGAAGCACAAAAAATTGTTAAACGAATTAATGCTAAAGAGAGAAAAGTTGGTAAAGATCAAATTCCTATTTCTATTGGTATGGGAGTTGCCACTAAAAAAGAGAATAGTGAAAATATAAGAGAAATTTTAAAAGAAGCAGATAATAAGATGTATAATAATAAATTGTCTGAAAGTAGAAGTACTAAAAACAAAATTGTGGAAAACTTAATAAATACCTTAGGTGCCAAAAGTTCTGAAACTAAAGAACATGCTATTAGAATGACAAAAATGGCCTATGATTTAGGTAATAATATTGGTTTATCTAATTCAGAAATAAATAGATTATCACTACTTGCTACTTTACATGATATAGGTAAAACTACTATTTCAGAGGATATTCTAAAAAAACCAGGTAAGCTGACAAAAGAAGAATGGGAGTTAATAAAAGAACATCCTCAAAGAGGATATAAAATAGCTTCAGCTTCAGAAGAATTTGCTTTGATTTCTGAAGATATATTATCTCACCATGAAAGATGGGATGGTAGTGGTTATCCTAATGGACTTAGGGGGGAGGATATTCCCTACTTAGCCAGAATTATTTCTATTTTAGATGCTTATGATGTAATGACAAGTAATAGACCTTATAGTAAAGCAGTTTCTGAGGATAAAGCTTTAACTGAAATAAATGATTGTGCTGGAAGTCAGTTTGACCCTAATCTTGCTCAAGAATTTATAGAATTAAAAGTTAGTGAAGGAGGTTAGTATGAATAATAAACTATTAAAAACTGGAATTGAAGGACTTGATGAAATTTTGGGGGGAGGATTGATATCTGAAAGATTTTATTTAGTAAGAGGAGGACCAGGAACTGGAAAAACAACTCTAGGTTTGCATTTTTTGCTTGAAGGTTTAAAAAATAATGATAAACTACTTTTTGTTAGTATGACTGAAGATATAGAAAAAATTAAAGAAAATGCCAGAAATTTCGGTTTTCCAGTAAATAAAATTAATTTTTTGGATTTAAGCCCAGGTTCAGACTTTATATCTGAAAATAAAGATTATAATCTTTTTTCTTCCTCACAAATGGAACAAAAACCTATAATTGATAAATTGACTAATAAAATTAAGGAAGTTGAACCAGAAAGAATATTTTTTGATGGATTTACTCAATTAAAATATTTATCTTCTGATAATTTTAAATTCAGAAAACAAATTTTGTCTCTTGTACAGTTTGTAAAAAAATATAATTCCACTATTTTATTAACCTCTGAAGTTGGTGAAAAAAACACTGATGATGATTTGCAATTTATTGTTGATGGGATAATAAATATGAAATATAAAAATCAAGAACATAGTTTAAAAATTAAAAAATATAGAGGAGCCAGTTTTAATAAAGGTAATCATCCGTTTAAATTTAAAGAAGATGGGATTAAAGTATACCCTAAATTAGTAAGTTCTGATTGTAAACACATATATAATGGAGAGCAAATATCATCTGGAATATCTGAAATTGACAGGCTTTTATATGGTGGCATTGAAAAAGGAACTTCTACAATAATTACCGGTCCAAGTGGGGCAGGTAAAACTACTTTAGGAACTCAGTTTGTAGAAAAAAGTGTAGAAAATGGGTTGAAGTCAATAATATATACTTTTGAAGAAAGTTACAAAACTTTGTTAGAAAGAAGTAAATCTATAAACATCCCTTTAGATAAAATGGAAGAAAGCGGGAATTTACTCATCAAAAGAGTAAGTCCTTTAGAATATTCACCTCAGGAATTTTCTTATAGAGTTAGAAAAGATGTAGAAAAATATGATATATCCATAGTTTTATTAGATTCAATATCCGGATATTTTTTATCCTTTAGGAATTTTCATGAGGAGCATAATATGATTAGAGGTTTACATGCTTTATGTGAATTCTTAAAAAATAATGGAATTACTGTTTTTATGATTAATGAAATTAAAAATATAACTGGTGACTTTCAGGCTACTGATTCAAATACCAGTTATTTAGCTGATAATATAATATTTTTAAGATTTTTAGAAGTAAATGGCAAATTGGAAAAATCTATTGGAGTTTTGAAAAAAAGGATGAGCAATTTTGAAAATAAAATGAGAAAATTTGAAATTACCAGTAAAGGAATAAAAGTAGGTAAACCTTTAACTAAAATGAGAGGAATTTTAAGTGGTAATCCAGAGTTCATAGGTTCAGATGTGGAGGTTGAATAATGACTTCTAATCAATTAGGAAACCAACTAGATTTAATTGACAAAAGTAAAATAAGATTAATTATTGGTCATAAAGAAAATAGAACTATTTTAAAAGAATATTTAAAAAAAGACTATAAAGTACTATTAAAAGATTTTAATTATAAAGATGAAGAATCAGAGAAAGCCGATATGTTAATAGTAGATGAAAAAGGTTTTAAAAAATATAAAGAAAAGATCTTTAAAATAAAAAAATCAAATATTTCACTATACCAGCCATTGCTTTTAATAACCAGCACTTCTTCAGAAAATATCCCAGATGATTTTTTGCAAATAATAGATGAAATAGTACAGGTTCCAATCAAAAAAAACATATTATATTCTAGAATCCAGAATTTATTAAATGTTAGGTCTTTGTTTTTATCAACTCAAATTTATCAAAATTTAACAGAAGAAAATCCAGTTGGGATTTGTATTTTATTTAAAAATAAAGAAATCAAATATGTTAATAATTCATTTTTAGAAATCATAGATAAAAATCGAAAAAATGTATTAAATAAAAATATAAGTGAATTTTTCCCTAAAAAAATTGTAAATAAACATATAAAATCTGATTTAGAAAATAATGAAAATAAATTTAATTTTAAATTAAAAAGAGATCAGGACGAGATTTGGGTAGATATCCATCTTTCTAAAATGAAATTCAAAAATATAAAATTAAAATTATTAATTGTAGTAGATGTTACTGAACAGAAAAAAACAGAAGAAGAAATCAGGTATTTAAGATTTCATGATCAGTTAACCGGTCTCTATAACCGAGATTATTTTATGGAAGAAATAAAAAGATTGGATACCAAAAGACAATTACCTTTAACATTAATAATGGTAGATATTAATAGTTTAAAATTAATAAATGATGTTTATGGACATGACCGAGGAGATTTTTTAATTAAGAATGCGTCAGAAATTTTAGAAAATAATCTAAGAGATGAAGATATACTGGCTAGAATTGGGGGAGATGAATTTGCAATTATTCTTCCTGATACCAGTAAAGCTAAAGGTAAAGAAATAATTAATAGGATTAATAAAAAATGCAAAGAATTTGATGAAAAAGGAATAATAATTAGTCTTGCTTTAGGTCTGGCTACAAAAGAAAAAACCGGTCAGGATGTTGAAGAAATTTTTAAAATTGCTGATGATAGGATGTATAAAAATAAAACTACAAAAAGTAAAAAAGTAAGAGAAAAGATAATAAGTAATATAAAATATAATCTTAAAGAAAAAACTAATGAATCAAAAGAACATCTTACTGAAATGAAAAATATAGCTGCTAAGTTTTCTGAAAAGCTGAATCTGGACAGCTCACAAAAAAATAAATTATTGCTTTTAGCTGAAACACATGATATAGGTAAAGTTTCACTTTCAACAGAATTTTTTCAAAAGGATAAAAAACTTACAAAAAGTGAGTGTAAAAAATTAGAAGAGCATACTGACTATGGATACCGAATCTGCAGGTCAATACCGAAATTAAATTCTATTGCTGAGGAAATATTATCTCATCATGAACGCTGGGATGGTAAAGGCTATCCAAAGGGGTTAAAAGGCCAAGGGATACCATATTTAGCTAGGATAATAGCCATTATTGATAATTATTTATTTTTAAAAGAATCAAATAATCAAAAAGAAGATACAATAATAGAAAAAATAAAAGAAAAAGCTGGAAATGAACTTGATCCTCAATTAACTAAGATTTTTATAGATATGTTAAATTAGGAGGCTTATTTATGGAGCACCCTTTTCAAAAAATAAAAGATTTGGAAATGTTTAATTCAGCTCCAGTAGGAATTTTTAGAACAACTTCTGCTGGTGAAGTGCTGGCCGTCAATAAAACTATGGCTGAAATGTTAGGGTTTCAAAATCCAAAAGAAGCTATAAATGCATATAATGACTTAAAAAAAGAATTATATGCAGACCCCAGTCGAAGGGATGAGTTTATAAAAGCTTTAAAAGATAAAGATAAAGTTGAAAACTTTGAATATGAAGCTGTTAAACCAGGTGGTGAAACTATCTGGCTTAATATGAATGCTAAAATTAGTCATAAAGAAAATAAAGATAAATTTATGATTGAAGGATATGTATTTGATATAACTAAAAGAAAGAAAATGCAAAAAGAACTTGAAGAAAAAAAGCAGGAACTTTTTGCTTCTAATGTTGAATTAAGTGCCTATAATGAAGAAATGAAAGCTATGAATGAAGAATTAGAAAAATCATTTGAAGAAATGAATAAATTGAATAAAAGATTTGTTGATATGATTGAATTGGTTGCCAAAATGGAAGATAAAACTTTGTTGAATGAAGAAGAATTTTTTCAAGAACTTCTAGATAATGCTATCGAAATTGTACCTGAAGCTGATTATGGAAAAATAGGAATTATAGATAAAGATGATAAGTTTAAAGTTTTGGATGCTGTCGGTCATAATAGAAATTTGATTAGTAATATTAAAATAGAAAAAAATATTATATTTAATATAAATAAAAAAGGAGTGTTCAAATCTAAAGGACACTGTCTTGATTATGAAAAAATAAGCCTCTCAAAAAAAGAAACTTTAGATAAAATTTTAAAACCAATAAAGAAATCATTATGTATAAATATTAGAATAAATAATAAAACTGTAGCAAGAATTTCTTTAGATATTAAAGAGGGTAGCACAGAAGAATTTAGTAAAATCACTGAAAAAATATTGAAATCATTTGCAAATCTAGCCTCAGCTTTTTTTGCTTTTAAAAGGTTTGATAAATTAAGAACTAACTTTACTAAAGAGTTAGTAACTTCAGTTATAAATTTAATGGAAATGTATGATGTGTATACTAAAGGTCATTCAGAAAATGTAGCTAAATTAGCCTCAGGAATAGCTGAAAAAATGAAATTACCTAAAAAATTAATAAAAGATACTTATTGGGCTGGACTTGTCCATGATATTGGAAAGCTGTTAATTCCTCTGGATGTTTTAAATAAAGATGGAAAACTTAATGATCAAGAATATGAGTTAATAAAAAAACATCCTATTAATGGGAAAAAAGCCCTGGCTAATTCAGAATCACTGGAACATATTGCGAAATTTGTACTACATCATCATGAAAGGTGGGATGGGAACGGTTATCCAGAAGGTCTAAAAGAAGATGAAATTCCTTTAATATCTCAAATTTTAGTAGTGGCTGACTCCTGGGATGCTATGCTTTCTAAAAGATCATATCGTAAGCCTTTAAGTAGAAGTGAAGCTATAAAAGAAATAAGAGAAAATAGGGGTGCCCAATTTTCACCTAAAGTTGTAGATACTTTTCTAAATGTTATTAGAAATGAAGGGGGAAAATATTTAAGAGCAGATGTAGTAAATAATGAGTTGAAAAAAAATAATAAAAATGAAGAAGAATTTGATAAGTTAATATCATTTAAGAAATTTTTCAAAGAATCTCAGGAAGGTATTGTACTTTTAGATGAAAATTTTAATATAATAGAAACAAATAAATATTTCAAAGATATATTTGGTTTTAAAGAAGGTGAGCTTACTGGAGTTGATATTAAAAAAGTTGTACCTGAAGAAAAACATTCAGAAACTGATAAATTGGTTAATAACTTAAAAAAAGGAAATGGTATAAATACTACTACTTATCGTAGAAAAAGAAATGGAGAATTTATTGATGTTTCAATACAGGCTTTTCCTTTAACTTCAACTGATAATTCTATTATAGGTTATTACTTAATTTATAGAGATATTACTGAAAAGAAAAAAACAAAGAAAGAATTGAGAAAACAAAAAGAATTTTCTCAGAATATTTTAGATACTTTATCTGCAAATATAGTTATATTAGATGAAGAGGGGATTATTAGATATACAAACAAATCATGGAGGACTTTTGCAAATAATAATGGAGCAAATCAAAATAAAACAGGAAAAGGAGTAGACTATCTAAAGGTATTAAAAGAGGCTAAAAAGCAGGGAGAAGAAGAAGCTGCTAAAGCCTATCAGGGAATTAAAAGTGTGATGAATGGAAATAAGAATAAGTTTAAAATGGATTATCCCTGTCATTCCCCTGATAAAAAAAGATGGTTTAGAATGGAAATAAGAGATTTTGAAAATAGGGGATCTTGTTATGTTTTAATTCAACATGAAAATATTACTGAATTAAAGATTGAAAGGGAAAGTGGATAAGTTATGTTATATATTATTAAAAGATTAAGAAAGCTGATAATTATTGTAATAATAATTACAGCTTTATTTTTTTACTGGGGAGTATTTTCTCCCTTAAGAACTGAATTGCAATCAAGCCTGAGGAAAGAATTTGAGCGATCTGTGACTATAACAGAACATAATGTAGAAAATACTTTTAATAGATATATAGAGGGAGCAGAAAGTATTTCCAGCAGGACAATGATAAAAAACAAATTAGCACAATATTTAAATAGTGAAATATCTCTAAATAAACTTAAAAATTATACTGATGAAAAATATTCAGATGGGATCAGAGTATTGGATAATATATTAGGAGCTTATCGAATTTCTAATAATAAAATCATTAGTAGTTGGGGAGAAGAAAATATTAAAAATTTAGAAGATGATATAAAATTTAATAATAGGAAAACTCAAATTAAAATTTTAGAAGATGAACTATATTTTCTGGTTAATTCTCCAATAATAAAAAATGAAGTAAAACTGGGAAATGATATATTAATTTATAAATTAAAAGATATATTAAATGAAATTAACAAACAAAATATAAAATACAATATAATTTATGATAATAATTTAGAAAAAGAAAGATTAATTATTGGAGATAATATCAAAGATTTTCGAAGATTGCTGAACACTAATTACTGGTTAAAAGCTAAAATGCCCAAAAAAGATTTATATAATACACTTAATAGTTTATCAATCAAAATCATTGGTGGTTTTATAATATTACTTATATTAATTATTACTATTTTTTATAAAACATTAAATTATACTTCCAAAGAAGTAATCAAAAACCTAAAAATGAAAGCTGAAATTGATGAAATGTTAAATATATATAACCGGACAAAATTTATGGAAAAATTAAAATTAGAAACTGAAAGATCACATAGATATAAGAGTGATGTATCTCTAATAATGTTTGATGTGGATTATTTTAAAGAGATCAATGATAATTATGGTCATTTAGTAGGGGATGACATATTAAAATCATTAATTAATATTGTGAAAAATGAAATTAGAGAAGTTGATTTTTTAGCAAGATATGGAGGAGATGAATTTATAATAATTAATCCTGAAACTAAATTAAAAGAATCAGTAAAATTAGCAGAAAGATTGAGATTTAAAATAGAAAATAGTGAATTTGAAAAAATTGATAAAGTAAGCTGTAGTTTTGGAGTAGCAGAGTTACGAGAAGATGATGATATTGATTCTTTTATAAAAAGAGTTGATGATGCTCTTTATGAGGCTAAAGAAAAAGGAAGAAATAAGGTTATAAAAGGATAAAAAGTGAATTGCTAAATATATTAGAAATGGTGGGGTAATACCCACTATTTTTTAGTCTATAAATAAGAAGGTGAAATTATTTTTGTGTTGAATTATAATTAATAAGAACTAATGAAAAATGGACTTATTATGGTTTTTCTTTATCTAAAAAATTAGAGTATAAATAAACAAGAATCAAAAATGTTAAAACTTAAGGAGGGTTTTGAATGGAGACCAAAGTTTTTTTAAGAGGAGAAAATGTTTTTAAAGAAGTATCAATCACCTCTACAATAAAACCAGAATTAAGTGATGAATTTTTAAATAAATGGCAAAAAATAGTTGATTTATTATCTGAAATGCTTGATGTACCTGCTGCTCTAATTATGAGAATAAATGAAGACAATATGGAAGTATTATTAAAAAATAAAAATAAAGAAAATCCTTATAATAAAGGAGATAAAGAATCTTTAGGAAAAGGACTATATTGTGAAACTGTAATTGGAAAAGATCAGTATCTTTCTATTGATAATGCAATCAATAATGATAAGTGGAAGGATAATCCTGATGTAGAGTTGAATATGTTATCTTATTATGGTTTGCCTATTAAATGGCCTGATAAAGAAGTATTTGGAACTATATGTGTACTTGATAAAAAAACTAATAATTTAAATAAAAACCAAAAAAAATTATTAGCCAGGTTCAAAGATGTTATAGAAGATGATTTAGAGCTTATCATATCCAAAAAAGAGTTAGAAAAGCAAAGAAGGCTTTTTGAAAAATTATTAAATTATTCTTTAGAAGCTATTGTCTTACTTGATGAAGATTTTAAAGTTATTAAAGCTAATTCACAATTCGAGATAATATTTGGGTATAGAAAGAATGAAATTTTAGGTAAAAAAATCAATGATTTAATTGTACCAGTTAATGAAAAGAAGAATTTCTTAAAAAATAAAAAAGAAGTATTAACAGGTAAGGATATAGAAACTGTAGTTAAAAGAAAAACTAAAAATAGAGAAACCAGACTTATATCTTTGAATTTATTTAGAGTCAAATTAACAAATAACAGGTTTGGAGTATATGCAGTTTATAATGATATATCAAACAAAAAAAAGAGAGAAAATGCGATTAAAGATATCAAAAATAAATTACATTTAGCTGTAAAAGGAGCCAATATTGGTGTCTGGGACTGGAATATAAAATCAGGTGACTTTTATTTTAATGAAAATTGGGCCAGAATTTTGGGTTATGAGCTAGATGATCTTGAAAACAATATTAAAACCTGGAAAAAATTAGTATATGAAAAAGATAAAGATTCTATTGAAAAGGAATTAAATAATCATCTAAATGGAAAAAGTGAAGGATATGAAAAAGAATATCGGATAAAAACCAAATCTGGTAATTTAAAATGGATAAAAGATATTGGAAAGGTAACTGAAAGAAGTGAAAGAGGAGAACCTATAAGGATGGTTGGGGTCCAAATAGATATTGATAATAAATGACTATTAGAGAATGGGGGAAACCTCATTCTTTTTTTATTTTTCAGAGTAAAAATAAAGGATTTTTAATAAATTTATTGAATATTAATATTAATAATTATTACTAAAAATAAACTTTATTTATATATATAAATTTTATTTATGAGGAGGATGGTTTAATGTTTACCTCTAATCAAAATATTGAAAATTTATTGGATTCTTTACCATATAATGCACTGCTCATTGATGAGGAAGGTTATATTTTTAAAGTAAATGAAGAATGGAAAAATTGGGTAAAAAAACATAATGTTCCAATAAAAAATAGTGGTATTGGATTAAATTTATTTGAAATTTATAATAAAAACAAAAATAAAAATAAAGAATTAATTAATAAAGCTAAGTTAAATTTAAAAGAAATTTTAAAAGGTGATAAACAAAAATATTCATTAGAACTACCTTATTTTAATAATCAGTTTAAAGATTCAAGATGGTTGGAAATTAAAGTCAAAAGTTTTGCTGAAGGAGCTTTAATTTTACATGAGGATATAACAAAAAGGAAAGAAATTAAAGAGGAGCTAAAAAACAAAAAAGAAAAGTCTGAAGCATTATTTTATAATAGTAATTCAGCAATAGCTGTTCTTGATAAAGATTATTGTGTTGAAAATATAAATCAGGAATTTAGTAATGAGTTTGGCTATAAACTAACAGATATAAAAGGAAAACATTTGGATAAAATTTTAGAAGAAAATAAAAAGGGTCAGACCAATGAAAATATTACGAATAAAGTTTTAAAAGGTGAAACAATTGAGACTAAGGGGACAAGGTATGATCTTAATGGAAAGGCAAAAGAATTTTTGATAAAAGGAGTTCCTATTATTATTGAAGGAGAAATTAGTGGTGCTTATGCTATTTATCATGATATAAATGAATTAGAAAAAAGAAAAAAGGAAATAAGTTTTTTATCCTATCATGATAGTGTAACCGGTATTTATAATCGTAACTTTATGGAGAAAAAAATAAAAGAATTAAATAAAAGAGATCAATTACCTATCAGTATTATTTCAGCAGATTTTAATGGTCTGAAATTAATTAATCATGGTTATGGACATAAAAAAGGTGATGAAGTTTTAAAACAAACTGCTGAATTGCTTTCTTCTTCCATTCGGAATAAGGATATTTTAGCTCGCTGGGCTGGTGATGAATTTATTATTTTAGCCCCGAAAACTTCTGAAAAAGAGGCTGAAAAAATAATTGATAAGATAAGGTATAATATAAAGAAAACAATGGAAAATGAAATACCTATCTCTCTGGCCTTAGGTTTTGTTAGTAAAACTGAAACAGAAACAGATATTTATCAATTACTTTATGAAACAGAAAAAATGATGGATAGAGATAAATTAACTAAAAGTAAAAGTGCCAAAAATAAACTGGTGGAAAATATGTTAAGTACTCTTGGGGCTAAAAGTAATGAAACAAAAGAACATGCGACCAGAATGACAAATGAAGCTGCTAAACTTGGTACAGAAATTGGTTTGAAAAATGGTAAATTAAATAATTTATTTTTACTGGCTACTTTACATGACATAGGTAAAATAACTATTTCTGAAGATATTTTAAATAAAAAAGGTTCACTAACTGATGAAGAGTGGGAAATAATAAAAGACCATCCGGAAAGAGGATATAATATAGCTAAGTCAACCACAGAATTTGCTCCTGTTGCTAAATATATTTTAGCTCATCATGAAAGATGGGATGGTAATGGCTATCCCCAGGGTTTAAAGGGGAAAGAAATACCTCTTTTAGCCAGGATAATTGCTATAGTGGATTCATTTGATGTTATGACTCACAGTCGTGCTTATAAAGAACCTATGTCAAAAAGGGAGGCAATTAAGGAATTGAAAAGATGTGCAGGAGGACAGTTTGATCCTGATTTAGTTAAAAAGTTTGTAAAAATAATTGAATAAAAAAAGGAGGGATGCCTTGATTTTAAATAAAGAAAATGATGAAGATATTTTCAGAAAGGAAAAAGAAGTAATAAAAAATGCAGAAAAATTTGTAGAAAATTATGATGGTTCTAATAAAGAAATATATAATAGATACAAAAATTTACTTAAAAACTATAAAGATTTATTAAATCAAATTGAATATATTATTAAGATAAGTGATAATTACCAATTAGATTTAATTAAAGCTAAAGATAAATTACAAAAAGAAATTGAAGAAAGAAAAAAAGCGGAAAAAGAATTAAAAGAAATTTCAACTAGAGACCAGCTGACAGGATTATATAATAGAAGAGAATTTGAAAAAATTATCAAAAAGGAATGGCGAAACTCAATTCGGAAAGCTACACCTATATCAATCATAATGATTGATATAGATAATTTTAAGGAATTTAATGATAATTATGGGCATTTAGCAGGTGATAATTGTCTGCAAAAGGTGAGTAAAATTATGCAAAACACTTTAAAAAGGCCAAGAGATTTTGTATCGCGTTATGGGGGAGAAGAATTTGTAGCTATTCTGCCTGATACTGATCAAGAAGGAGCTTCTCATGTAGCTGAATCTATAAGAAAAAACATTGAAAAAGCAAAAATTCCTCATAAAATTTCTTTAGTTTCAGATTTTGTGACTGTCAGTTTGGGGGTTGCTACGACCAATCAGGCTGATTTGCTTGTTTATGAAGAATTATTAGATGAAGCCGATAGTGCTTTATATAAGGCGAAGGAAAATGGAAAAAACAGATATGTTTCTGTTGAAATTTAAATTAATAAGGAGTGATTAAATGATGGATGAAATGAATATTTTAAATTTAAGAAATAAGTTAAATAAATATGGAGTAATAATGAGTTTTACCGGTCCTTTTTCACAGGGCATTATTGAAGAAATTGGCTCAGCTTTAAGGAGTTATTTAGAAAGTAAAACTGATTCAAAAGGAGAAATTTTTAAAGTTTTTTCTGTTTTTATAGAACAGACTCAAAATATGAAAAATTATGCCTATCAATTGCCTGATGAAAAAATACAGGAGGAGATTTTATTATCAGGAATTTTGAATATAGGTTTAAGAAATGATAAATATTTTGTTAGTTCAGGAAATTTAGTGAAAAAAGAAGACGTTAAATCTTTAAAAAATAAATTAAAGAAAATAAAATCATATGATAAAAAAGAACTGGCAAAGGTTTATCGCAAAAAATTAAGAGATGATGATATAGATGAAGAAAATGGAGCAGGACTGGGTTTGATAGAAATGGCTCGAAAGGCCAGTGAAAAAATAAAATTTGAATTTGAAGAAGTTGATGAAAATTATGAATTTTTTACTTTAACAATAAAAATATAGGATAGAGGAGGATTATAATGGATAATTTTTATATTGAAGAAACAAAATCTTCTCCAGAGATTGAATATGTTTCTGAAGAGAATAAGTTGATTATTAAAGGTGAATCATATCCAGAAGATTCATTTTCTTTTTATAAACCTGTTATTGAATTAGCTGAAAATGCTATTTCTGAAAATAATGGTCTTAAATTGGAGATTGAAGTAAGTTATTTAAATACAAGTTCTACTAAATCTTTTATGAATTTATTAGATATATTAGAAGAAGCTAATAAAAATGGTAAAGACATTAGTGTTGAATGGTATTATGAGGAAGATAATGAACATTCTTATGAATTAGCTTTAGATTTTAAAGATTATCTTGACTTACCTTTTGATATTATAACAAAAAAATAAAAGTATATTTGTTAGGAGAATTTTTATGTCTTTTAATTTCAAAAGTATAAAAGCAAAATATATGTTAATAGGTCTGGCGATTGTACTGGTATCTATGGCTATTATTGCCTCATTTAGTTATATAGTTTCTTCAGATATTGTTGCCAATCTTTCTGATAAATGGATTAATCAGGTTGTATTACGCAATTCAGAAACTATTGATAATTGGTTTATACGCAATGAGAATATGATAGATTCTATGGCCAAAAGAATAGAATTGGAAGGGGATTTTTCCTATTCTAATCTGGAAAAACAGATAAAAAACAAGATGAAAATGTATGAAGATGAAGTAGTAGATTTTTATATTGGTTTTGAGGAAGAAAGGAAAATCATTAGTGGAGTAGACTGGGAGGCACCTCCTGATTATGATGCTAGAGATAGAAGCTGGTATAAAAAAGCCAAAAAGGCTGATGATGTTATATTTACTGAACCTTATGTAGATGCTATGACCGGTGAGATGATAATCACAGTGGCTGAAGCATTACATGAAGGAGATAAATTAATAGGTGTTCTTGCCAAAGATATCTATTTGACTGATATTGTAGAATTTGTTAATAATAATAGTATTAATAAAAATAGTTATGGGATGCTTTTAGATGAAAATGGGAGGATTATCGTCCATCCAGAAGATAAATTATTACCTGATAGTAAAGGATTAAAATCTGTTACTGATGTAAACTGGGATGGCTATCATAAATTAGTTAATAATATTAAGTCAGAAAATTATAGTGAAAAGATTGAAATTAGAGGTTTTGATCAAAATGAAAAAGAGTTGGTGTATTATAATAAAATTCAGACAACCGGCTGGTATTATACAACATCTATCTCTAAAAAAGCTTATGAAAAACCACTTAAAAATTTAGTATCCGGTTTTTTCTGGGCAGTATTATTTTCAATAATACTTGCTATTTTGGTTATGTATAAACTTATCAGGAGTATAATTAAACCAATAGAATCTTTAAATAACACAGTCCAAAAGTTTTCTTCAAATAATCTATCAGTAAGAACCAATGTCCTGGCAGAAGATGAAATAGGTAAACTTGGTCAAAGTTTTAATCAGATGGCTGATACAATTGAAGATTATAGTAATTCTTTGGAAAGAAAAGTTAAAGAAAAAACAGAAAAAATCAGGGATAAAAATAAAACAATTATGGAAAGTATTGATTATGCAAGTAGAATTCAGAACTCGATTATTCCAGATTTAAGTAAATGTATCAATATAGATGAAAAAGATTATTTTTCTATCTGGCAGCCAAGAGAAAAAGTTGGAGGAGACATTTTCTGGTGTAAATCAGCAGGAAATTATTCATTACTGGCCATAGTAGATTGTACTGGTCATGGAGTACCTGGGGCTTTTATGAGTATGATGCTTACGTCCATTTTAAATTCAGTAATTAAAGACTTTGAACCTGGCAATCCTGCTAAAATATTAAATGAAGTTGATATTCGTTTAAAAGAAAACTTAAGTAATGAAAAGAATAGAAAAATTAATGATGGAGCTGATATGGCTCTGATAACAATTGATAAATATAATGAAGAATTAATTTTTTCTGGAGCAAAACTTGATATGTATAAAGTCCAGAATAAAGAAGTTGAAAAAATAGCAGGTTCAAGAAGAAGTATTGGCTATTCATTAAGTAAAGATGAATTTAAGAATGAAAAAATTAAGATAAAATCCAGGGAAAATTATTATTTTACAACTGATGGATTTTTAGATCAAAATTCTAAAGATTCCAGATACGGTCTTGGTAAAAAAGGATTTATTAAACTTCTGGAAAGAATATCTGAAAAATCTATTGTAAAACAGAAAGAAATTATAAAAAATGATATCCAAAATAAAACTTCTCAGACTGAACAAAGAGATGATATAACTGTTATTGGTTTAAATTTAGAAAAATTCTCCAGCTAGTTAACTTATAAATGAGATAAAAAATATGTCTAAAAAAGAGGAATACTTTCTATTGTATTGAATAAATAAATAATGACCTGAAATGAAAGTTTTTAGTTAGCTGGAGGTGTTAATTTGAAAGATTCTGATTCCGAAAATAATACTTCGAATTTTGATAATAACTTAGATAAAAGATTTAAAGCAATATATAATAATATTAAACAGGGAATTGCTCTTCATGAACTTGTTTATGAAGATGATCAAGCTGTAGATTATAAAATTATCGATGTAAATCCTGCTTATGAGGATATACTTGGGATTTCATTTGAAGAAGCAGTTGGTTCTTTAGCATCCCAAATATATGAAGTGGAAAAACCACCATTTTTAGAATATTATACTACAGTTGCTGAAACTGGGGATTCACTTGAATTTGAAAAATATTTTAAACCAATGGATAGCTATTTTAATATAACTGTTACCTCTCCGGAAAAAGGTAAGTTTATAACTTTATTTAGTGATATTACAGAACGAAAGAAAAGAGAAGAAAAAATTCGAGATCAAAAAGAAGAATTACAGGCAAGTAATGAGCAGTTGGAAGCATATAATGAAGAAATTACAGCTATGAATGAGGAATTAGAGCAATCTTTTGATGAATTAAGTAAATTAAATCAAAGATTTGTGGATATGATAGAATTGGTTGCAAATATGGAAGATAAAACTTTACTTAATGAAAGAGAATTCTTTTCAGAACTTTTAGATAGAGCTATAGAGATTGTACCTGAAGCTGATTATGGTAAGATTTGTATAATAGATGAAGATGAAAATTGCAATATTATTTATGCAGTGGGACATAATGAGGAATTATTAAAACAGGTAAAAATAAATAGAGAAAAATTAATTAATTTAAAAAGTCAAAATGTTTATGAAACTGAGAATTATTTTGTTGATTTTTCAAAATTATCTAAAGAACAGGAAAAAACTTTAAATATAGCTCTGCGACCAATAAAAGACTCACTTTCTATAAATATCATTACAGATGAAAAAATTGCAGGACGAATAGTGCTTGATATAAAAAAAGGTAGTGAAGAAGAATTCAGTAACATTACTAAAAAGATATTAAAATCTTTTGCCAGTCTTGCTTCTTCATTTTTCGCTTTTAAAAGATTTAATAGTTTGAAAACGAATTTCACTCGAGAACTTATTTCTTCAATTATTAATATAATGGAAATGTATGATATTTATACTAAAGGGCATTCCGAAAATGTAGCAAAAGTAGCTTCGGTAATAGCCCGGGAAATGGAGCTTCCTAAAAAAATAATTAAAGACACTTATTGGGCGGGACTTGTTCATGATATAGGTAAATTATTAATTCCAATAGAAATTCTCAATAAAAAAAGCAAATTAACTGATGAAGAATTTGAATTAATTAAAAAACATCCTGTTTATGGTAAAAAAGCACTTGCAAGTTCTGAAGCCTTAGAGCATATTGCTAAATATGTTCTGCATCATCATGAAAGATGGGATGGCAGTGGTTATCCTCAGGGATTAAAAAAAGATGAAATACCACTAATTTCTCAAATATTAAGTGTAGCTGATGCCTGGGATGCTATGCTTTCTAAGAGAGCATATCGTAGTCCTTTAACAAGAGAAGAAGCGATTCATGAAATAAGGGACAATAAAAAATCGCAATTTTCTCCTAGAGTTGTAAAAACTTTTCTTGAAATTATAGAAAAAGGTGAAATCAAAAATTTAAGAGAAGGTGTGGTTGATAACAATTTAATTGCAGAAGAAAAAATAAATAATATTGATGGTAATTTATCCTATGAAAAATTATTTAAAGAAAGTAAAGAAGGTATAGTTATAGTTAATGAAGATTTTAAAATAATTAAAACTAATAATTATTTTAAAAAAATGTTTGGTTTTAAACAAAGTGAATTAATAGGACTTCATATAAAAAAAGTAGTACCAGAAAATAAATATAGAGAAACAGATAAATTTATAAAAAAAGTAAAAAAGGGAATAGAAATTGATACAGAGACTTATAGAAAGAAAAAGAATGGTGAATTTATTAAAGTATCCATTCAGGCCTTTCCCCTTAGAACAAAAGACGATTCAATCATTGGTTATTATATTATTTATAGAAGGAGGGATTAATTAATGAATTTTCTTAAAAGTTTTAAAGCAAAACTTATTCTTATTTTAATTATTTTAATGGTTATACCTTTAGCAATTTATGGAGTTATTACTATCAGAAATAATGTTAATAAAATAGAAAATAATACATACAGTGAAAATTTAACAGCAGCAGAAAATCTGGCAACAGAAACAGGTAATATACTACAGGAAAGTGAAAATTTACTTAAAATAGCTTCAGAATCAGATGGAATCAAAAGTATGATACCAACTAAGATGATGGATGTTTCAAAAGCATTAGTTGAAACAAGCGACTATATTGCTAATGTTTATATTATGAATAAAAATGGAATGCAGGTCTATAAAACTGTTGGTGAAACAGGTGATAGGGCTGATAGAGGTTATTTCCAAAAAGCAATTAAAGGTGAAGCAAATTTTTCTGATATTATAATGTCTCGAAGTAGAGGAGTTCCAATAGTTGTTTATGCTCTTCCAATTAAAAGAGGAAGTAGTACTGTTGGTGTTCTGGGAGCAAGTATAGATTTGGGAATTTTGAGTGAAATGGTAAAAGAAAGAAGTTCAGAAGAAACGGGGATCAGTTTTATAGTTGATGATTCTGGTAAAACTATAGCTCATCCTAATAAAGATTATGTTCTTGAAATGCAGGACCTAACAAACTTAGCTCCTGTTCAAAATGTAATAAATGGAGAAAAAGGTACAAAAGTATATGAAAATGATGAAGGAGAAAAATTATCTGCTTATACTCCTATAGCAAAAACTGGCTGGGGAGCAGTAGTTGAACTTTCTTCTGATAAAGCCTTTAGTGAGATAAGGGATGAAATATGGTATGCAATCATGGTCATTGGAATTACAATAATTATTGGATTAGTAATTGCCTATTATTTAGGAAATAATATTACCAAACCAGTATTAGCAGCAGTAGATCAAGCAGAAATTATTGCTAATGGTGATTTGACTAATAAAGTGAATAAAAAATACTTAAAGAGAAATGATGAATTGGGAGATCTATCCAGAGCAATAGATGAAATGAGGAAGAATTTAAAGGAAATTGTTGGTAACCTTAGCAGTATATCAGATGAAGTAGCATCTTCCAGTGAAGAACTATCATCATCCAGTGAAGAAATTTCTGCTTCTGCTGAACAGGTTGGGACAGCCATTCAGGAAGTTGCTTCAGGTGCAGAGGAGCAGTCAGCCCAAATAGATGAAACTAGGGATAGTGTAAGCGATCTTGCAAATAAAATAGATGAAGTAAGTGACATGGCCGAAAATATGGACAAACAGGCTAATAATGTTATGGAAAATATTAAAAGTGGTGATGATTCTGTTGATGATTCTATAAAACAGGTTCAACAGGTAAAAGAAGAATCTAATCAAGTTTCGAAGAGAATAACTGAATTAGGAGATTTATCTCAAGAAATTGGTGATATTATAGAATTAATTAGTGGAATTTCTAACCAAACAAATTTACTTGCCCTTAATGCAGCAATAGAAGCTGCTCGAGCTGGTGAAGCAGGTAGAGGATTTAGTGTAGTGGCAGATGAGATAAGAGAATTAGCAGAAGAATCATCTGATGCTACAGAGAAAATATCTGGTTTAATAAATGAAATTCAAAATAGAGTAGATGATACAATAGCTCAGATGAATAGAGCTGAAGAAGCTGTTGAAACAAGTGTAAATACTATTGAAGAAACAGATCAATCATTTACTGAGATAAATAGAGCAGCTCAAAATCTCAAAAACCTTATTGATGATATAGCACTTGCTGCTAAAGATATGGCAGATAAGAGTAGTGATGTTAGTGCTTCAGTAGAAGAAATTGCTGCTGTAAGTGAAGAAGCATCCAGTAATGCTGAGGAGGTAGCTGCTTCCAGTGAACAACAGAGTGCCTCAACTCAAGAAATAGTTGAAGCGGCAGAAAGACTTGAAGAAATGGCTCAAAAACTTTCAGAATCAATAGAACAATTTAGAATATAAATTAAAATAAAAAAATTACTCCCCTTCCTCTAAATTATTAGAGTTAGGGGAGTTTTTTTATTGGTTATTTAAAGCTGATTGAGCAGCTGCCAGACGGGCTACCGAAACTCTAAAAGGTGAACAGGAAACATAATCCAGTCCCTCATTATGGCAAAATTCAATTGAAGATGGTTCTCCACCATGTTCTCCACAAATTCCAATTTTCAAATCATTTTTCTCTTTTCTACCCAAATTAACAGCAGTCTTTATTAAATTTCCTACTCCCTTTTGATCGAGAACTGAAAAGGGATCTTTTTCAAATATTTCCTGTTCTAAATATTCATTTATGAATTTTCCAGCATCATCTCTTGAAAAACCATAAGTCATTTGGGTAAGGTCATTTGTACCAAAAGAGAAAAAGTCTGCATATTTTGCAATTTCATCTGCTAAAAGAGCTGCTCTTGGTATTTCAATCATAGTTCCAATTGAATATCTGATATAAACATTACTTTCTCTTATTAACTCATCAGCTAATTTTTTTACTCTTTTTCTTAGTAGAGAAAGTTCTTTTTTATCACCTATTAGAGGTATCATTATATCTGCCTTAATATCATAATTCATTTTTTCTTTTACTTCTAAGGCAGCGGAGATTATAGCTCTAACCTGCATTTCATAGATTTCAGGATAGGTTATTCCCAGTCTGCAGCCACGATGACCGAGCATTGGGTTTACTTCTTCTAAATCATTAATTATACTTTTTAGTTTTTTAACAGTTACTGAAAGTTCTTTTGCCAAAAATTCAATATCTTTTTCTTCCTGTGGTAAAAACTCATGTAAAGGAGGATCAAGAAGCCTGATAGTAACAGTCATATCTTTCATCACTTTAAAAATACCCTTAAAATCTTCTTTTTGATAAGGAAATAGTTTTTCTAAAGCTTTTTCTCTTGATTTTTTATTTTCAGCAATAATCATTTCTCTTACTGAGTTTATTCTTTCACTATCAAAAAACATATGCTCTGTTCGACAGAGGCCAATACCTTCTGCTCCAAAATCTACTGCTATTTTTGCATCATGGGGAGTATCAGCATTGGCATAAACTCCCAATTTTCTGTATTTATCAGCCCAGCCCATTAATGTTTTAAAATCATCACTTAGATGGGCTTCTGTAGTTTTAACTATACCTGCATAAACTTCACCAGTACTACCATTTAGGGAGATGTAATCTCCTTCCTTAAAAATTCTATCATTAACCTGAAATTCTTTTGCTTCTTCATCAACCTGAATATTTCCAGCACCAGCTACACAGCATTTTCCCATTCCTCTGGCTACTACAGCAGCATGAGAGGTCATACCACCTCTGGAAGTCAAAATACCATTTGCTTTTGACATACCTTCAATATCTTCTGGTGATGTTTCTTTACGGACAAGAATTACATCTTCCCCTTCATCTACTATACTGGCAGCTTTTTCAGAGGTAAAATAAATTTTTCCAGTGGCTGCACCAGGAGATGCAGCAAGACCTTTTGCTAAAATATCTGCTTTTTCTAATTCTTTTTCTTTGAAATTAGGATGGAGTAATTGAGTGATATCTTCAGGATCTATGCGCATAATTGCTGTTTTTTTACTTATTAAACCTTCTTTTTCCATATCAACAGCAATATTAACTGCGGCATCAGCTGTTCTTTTACCGGTTCTAGTCTGAAGAATATAAAGTGTACCTTCCTGAATAGTAAATTCAATATCCTGCATATCTTTATAATGTTCTTCTAAAATTTCATTTACTTCTATAAATTTATCATAAACATCAGGCATAATATCTTTTAGTTCCTCAATATCGCGAGGTGTTCTAATTCCAGCTACTACATCTTCCCCCTGGGCATTAAGTAAAAATTCTCCAAAAACTTTATTTTCACCGGTAGCCGGGTTACGAGTAAAAGCCACTCCAGTTCCTGAGCTCTGCCCAATATTTCCAAAAACCATAGTTTGAACACTTACAGCAGTTCCTAGATCATTAGGTATATCATGAATACGTCGGTAGGAGACTGCTCTATTATTATTCCAGGAACTAAAAACTGCTTTAATGGCCATTAATAGTTGTTTTTTAGGTTTTTGAGGAAAATCAATATCTTTCTCTGTGTTAATTATTTTCTTAAAGTCAGTAATAATATCCTTTAAATCTGCAACAGATAATTCAACATCATTATTATAACCATTTTTTTTCTTTTTCTTTTCTAAAAAATTATCAAATTTATAAGCTGGTATTTCTAAAACAACATTTCCAAACATTTGAATAAGTCGTCGATAACTATCATAAGCAAAACGAGGATTGGATGTTTTTTGAGCAAGGCCCTCTACACTTTTATCATTAAGACCTAAATTTAAAACAGTATCCATCATACCGGGCATAGAAATTACCGCTCCTGATCTAACTGAAACTAAAAGAGGATCCTTATTATCGCCAAACTTTTTATTATTTTTTTCTTCCAGAATTTTAAGATATTCAAAAATACTATTTTTAAGCTCATCTTTCATTATTTCGCCCTGATTAAGATAATCAAGACAGGCGTCAGTAGTAATCACAAAACCAGGTGGAACTGGTAGACCTATATTACTCATTTCAGCAAGGTTAGCGCCTTTTCCTCCTAATAAAGGTTTCATTTCCTTTTTACCCTCTTCAAAAGAATAAATATATTTAGTCATTTTTATTTCCCCCTTTTTAATTTAAATCATTGACTATGTCAATAATGATATTTGCCGCCTCCTCAACAGCTTTATTTGTCATATCAATGACCGGACATCCCAATTTGTGCATTATATTTTCTGCATAATTTAATTCTTCTAATATTTTAGCAATGGAAACATAATCAACATTATCCTGAAGACCTAAAACTCTAATCCTTTCCCTTCTTATTTCTTTTAAATCTGAAGGGTCAATAGTTAAACCTATTATTCTTCCTTTAGGAATTTTATAAAGTTGTTGAGGTAATTGTGCTTCTTTAACAAGAGGGATATTTACTACTTTATAATTTTTGTGGGCTAAATACATGCTGAGTGGAGTTTTTGATGACCGCGAAACACCAATCAGAACAATGTCTGCCTTTAAAATACCACGGGGATCTTTACCATCATCATATTTAACTGCAAATTCTACGGCATCAACCCTTTTAAAATAATTTTCATCTAATTGCCTAATAATACCAGATTCTCGCGAAGGTTTAGTCCCGATAAATTTTGTAAATTTTTTCAAACAGGGATTCATGATATCAATAAAAATAACATTGTTTTTTCTGCACTTTTGCTTAAAATAATTTGATATTTCTTCATTAACTATAGTATAAACTATAATAGAATTTTCAGGATTAATTTCTTCACAGATTTCGTCGACTTTTTTTCTACTTTCTACATAAGGGAATTTTTTGATTTCATAATCAGTATTAGTGTATTGTTCGGCTGTTGCTCTGGCAACCTGTTCAGCAGTATCTCCAATTGAATCAGAGAGAACATAAATTGTAAATTCTTCTAACATAATATCACCTAATTTCCTATAAATATCTTCTATACTTCATTATACCATATTTGCGGATATTTTTCCTAATATTGTGACAAAAAAATATAATAATAGTTCAATAGACTTTATTTAATCGTTTATTCGTGATAATCACAAAAATGGCTCAAAAAATTTGTCTAAAATTCTAAAGGCTTTAGTTATTTAATTGTTGAATAGTTAGTTATAAAGAAAAATAAAATAGCAAAAATTTGTGATAAAAACTATATAAAGCTAAATTTAATAAAATATGGCCCTGATATTCGTAAATAATACGAAAAATATTTTTAAAATTTGTAAAATTCAACAAAGGATATTGACGAAATGTGTCGAAATATATATCTAACTATTTAATTCATTTGTAAAAAACTAAAATTTATAAGGAGGAAAAAGATGGGGGATAAGTATTCTAAACTAAAAGTTGCTGCTGTTCAGGCTGCACCTGTATTTCTTGATAGGGAAGGCTCTTTAAATAAAGCAGTTGATTTAATAGAGGAGGCTGCTGAAAATGGAGCAAATTTAGTAGTTTTTCCAGAGGGTTTTATACCAACTCATCCTGTCTGGTTTCATTTTCATGCCGGTACAAGTGGGATAGCTACTAAATTAAGCGAAAAATTATTTGAAAATTCTGTAGAAATTCCTGGCCCTGAGATTGATATTTTAGCTGAGGCAGCTGCAAAAAATCAAGTTTATATAATAATGGGAGTTTGTGAAAAATTACCTGAAACTACTGGTACTATGTATAATACTCAGATAGTAATTGGACCTGATGGTGATTTAATTGGGAAAAGACAAAAGCTAATGCCTACTGTTGGAGAAAGATTTGTGCATAAAGGTGGGAGTGGAGCTTCTTTAAAAACTTTTTCCAGTGAATATGGTCCTATAAGTGCTATGATGTGTAGTGAAAATTCAAATCCTCTTGCTATATTTACCTTAATAGCTGAAGGAACTCGAATCCATGGAATGTCCTGGCCCAATCACTGGGGTACAATGAGTCCTCCTATGAGAAAATATGTTTCAATTGCTTCTCTTAATTTTGCTCAAATGGCCAAATCTTTTGTGATAAGTGCCTGTAGTACAGTAAGTGAAAGAATGGTGGAAATGATGGAATTAAGTGCTACTGAAAAGGAATTTTTAGAAAAACCGGAAATGAGTGGAGGCTCGATGATTGTTGATCCTGGTGCTAAGATAATTGCCGGACCAATGGATAATAAAGAGGGAATTATTTATGCAGATATTGATTTAACAGAATGTATAGAACATAAACTCCATCATGATTTTGCCGGCCATTATAATCGTGAAGATATTTTTCAACTAAAAATAAATCGAGGTACTCCTCAATTTTTAGAAGAAATAAATTTTCCTGAAAAAGAAAAAGAAAATGAAAAAATTGAAGACAATATAGAAAAGATTGATTTAGAAAGTAAAGAAGATTAAACCGGGAGGTATTGATATGGATGGTGTTAAAGGCAAATTATTAGAAATTGATTTGTCTAAGGCTTCCCATCGGGAAGTAAAATTAGAAAAAGAGCTTATTAAAAAATATATTGGAGGTAGAGGTTTGGGGGTAAAATTACTTGGAGATCTTTTACCCAAAAACGTCGATCCTCTGGGCGAGGAAAATATAATGCTTATTTTAACTGGACCATTAACCGGTTCAATTGTTCCCGGTTCTGGTAAATATGTGGTGATTTCTAAATCTCCAGTAACAGGTGGTTTTCTTGATTCTTATTCCAGTGGGAGATTGGCTCCAGAAATAAAATTTGCCGGTTATGATGGATTAATAATTAAAGGTAAAGCAAAGAGACCTTCCTATATATATATTGAAGATAAAAATGTAGAAATAAAACATGCTGCTCATCTCTGGGGAAAGGATACATTTGAAACTGAAGAAATTTTACAGGGCTCAGGAGAAGAAGAATATGGAACAATGTGTATTGGCCCTGCTGGTGAAAATTTAGTAAATTTTGCTTCTATTAATAGTGATTTTTTCCGCCAGGCTGCCAGAGGTGGGATTGGAGCAGTTATGGGTTCCAAAAATTTAAAAGCAATTAAAGTAAGAGGAACCGGTGATATTAGTTGTTATGATTCTAAAGGAATGATGGATTTAGTTTTAAAACATAAAGAAAAATTAAAAGAAAGTGCTGTTGTTGAAAATAGACAGAAATTTGGAACCCCCAGTACTTTAGATATAACAAATGAAGCAGGAATGTTACCAACTAAAAATTATCAAAGTGGAGTTTATAAAAAAGCCTGGGGTAAACTTGATAGTGAAGGAGTAAGTAAAAATATCATAAAAACCAGAGGATGTTATGGGTGTATGATTGCCTGTAGTCAAATTACCAAAACTAATGATAATGAAGAAGAAATTGTGGAAGGTCCTGAATATGAAACTGTAGGTATGTTTGGTCCAAATTTAGGAGTTGATTCTCTTTCAGCTGTTATAAAGGCAAATATTAAATGTGATAAATTGGGAATGGATACAATTTCAGCAGGTAATGTTATTGGTTTTGC
>DATFIM010000119.1 GCA_035270125.1 Halanaerobiales bacterium
TAATAGCAGTCCCCTTAATTGGGGACTGAGAATTGAAACTCGCAGAATACAAGAACAATATGTTGCTGCTACTATAGCAGTCCCCTTAATTAGTGGATTTTTAATGAAATAATATTTCAATTTAAATATTTTTAACATCTATAATGATATTATTATAAATAATTTATTCAATATTGTGTTAATTCAACTATTTTTTTGAAATGTTTTCAGTTTATTATTAACATTGTTTTTCTATTTTTATAAATATATATTTCTGCCTGCATCTTGACTGCGAGCTGACTGCAAAACTTTTGACAAAGTAAAAATACTGTGATATGATTTAAATGGTCAAAAGTTGTTATGTCAGGCTTTTGAGGAAAAGTTACCATTTGGTAACATGCTATAATCGCCGATATAACGGGGCTTGACGGACTTAAAATCCGGTGGACCATTTAGTGTCCGTATCGGTTCGAGCCCGATCCCCGGCACCATTTTTATTTAAAAAGAAAATAATAATCGGAAGATTATTTTAGTAGTGTTGCTATAGCTCAGTTGGTAGAGCGCCACGTTGACATCGTGGAGGTCAGTGGTTCGAATCCACTTAGCAACACCATTTTATTATTTAAATTAAAAATAAAAAATTGTTGAAAAAGGCAAACTCTTTGAAAAAAGGGGACGCAAAGCTATGGATCTAAAAGAAATTAATTTCTAAGATGGCCAGGCTACCATTAAGTTAAAACATGGCATATTTTGTGCTGTGTTTTTTTATTATCATAATATTTTACAAAGGGTGGGTAAAAAATGACGAATAAATTTTCAATTTTCAAAGGGATTTCAGCAAAATTTTTAGTACCAACATTATTAGTAATAATTTTAGCTATGAGTATTATGGGATATTTTAGTTATCAAAATCATAAAGCAGAGATAACAGAACAAATTGATGAACAGGCAGAACAAAAAATAACAGAGATTAAAAGTACAATTGATGAAAGACAGGAAAATGCAAATATTACTGAAGATGCAATTAATGATTATTTGATATCTGTAACAAAAATATTGTCAGAACATATAAGTATGATGGATGAAGAAAATTTTAATAGAGAAATAAATAATTTGGTTGATAATTTAAATATCAGTGAAATACATATAACTGATAGTGAAGGTGTAATTCAATGGTCTACAGTACCAGATTTTATAGGGTTTGATTTTGATTCATCTGAACAAACTAAACCTTTTTTGGATGGTCTGGATAACAAAAATTTTACTTTGGCTCAAGAAACCCAAAGAAGAGGTACAACTAATGAATTATTTAAATATGTAGGTGTTGCAAGAATTGAAAAAAAAGGAATAGTACAGATAGGTGTTCAACCAGAAAACTTACAAAAAATATTTGATAAAATTGATGTTGCTTCTTTAGCCGATTCAATGCAGTATGGAAATGATGGATATGTTTTTGTAACAAATTTAGATGGAGAAATTGTAAGTCACCCTGATTCATCATTAGAAGGAACAAAAATTCAAGAATATAGTTTTGGAAAAGAGATTGTAAATCAAAAAGATGGTAAAATAACTTATAAGTATGAAGGTGAAGAAAGAATAAATCATTTTTCAAAGTATAATAATTATATTATATCTACTTCTTTACCTACATCAGAGTATAAAAATGATTTGGTTGCATATAGAAACAAACTACTAATGATTACTTTCATCACAATAATTATTATCTCATTAATAATAATATATATAACCAAAAAAATAACAGATCCTATAAATAAATCAGTTGAAATAACAAATCGAATAGCGAATAATGATCTTACTGCTAAAATGCCTGATAAATATCTTGAAAGAAAAGATGAAATAGGTATTTTGAGTCAATCTATAAACAGAATGTCAAATAATATTCGACAAATGGTAAGAAATATATCAAGTATAGCTGAAAACTTATCTGCAAGTAGTGAAGAATTATCTGCTTCCAGTGAAGAAATATCTGCATCAGCTGAACAAGTTGGAAGAGCAATAGAGGAAGTAGCTTCAGGTGCTGAAGAACAGTCAGCTCAAATTGATGAAACACGAAATAATGTAAGTGATCTTGCTTCAGGTATTGATAATGTAAGTGATATGTCAGAAGATATGGATAAACAGGCTGATAATGTAATATCTAATATTGATCAGGGAAAAAATGAAATAAATAATACCATTGAACAGGTCCAGGAAGTTAAAGTTCAGGCAAATAAAACTTCTGAAAATATAAATGAACTTGGAGATTTATCAGAAGAAATTGGAGAAATAGTTGAATTAATCAATGGGATTTCAACTCAGACCAATTTACTTGCTTTAAATGCAGCAATTGAGGCTGCCAGAGCAGGTGAAGCTGGCCGAGGATTTAGTGTTGTAGCTGATGAAATAAGAGAACTTGCAGAAGAATCCTCAGAAGCTACTGAAAATATAGCAGGTTTAATAACTGATATACAAAATAGAGTAGAAGTTACAATTGGCCAGATGAATAAAGCAGAAGATGCAGTAGGTACAAGTGTAGATGCTATTAAATCTACTGAAGATTCATTTGAAGAAATTAATAATGCAGCTCGCAAATTACGCGATTTAATTGAAGATGTTTCTCAAGCTACAAGTGGAATGGCTGATAATAGTAGTGAAGTAAGTGCATCGATTGAAGAAATTGCAGCTGTAAGTGAGGAAGCATCAAGTAATGCAGAAGAAGTTGCTGCTTCAAGTGAAGAACAGAGTGCTTCAACTGAAGAAATTGTAGAAGCATCAGAAAACTTAGCTGAAATGGCCGAAAAACTGTCACAAACAATTGATAAATTTAATATATAAATAAAAAGGAGGAATATCCCTATGTTTGATTAATCTATAACAATAGGGATATTCTTATATTTACTAAGATTCAATTGAGGAGGTTTTAAACTTGAGTGATAAAAACCAATACTTACAGATGTTTTTTGATGAATCAAGAGAATACATACAGATGTTAAATGAAGGAGTTCTAGCTCTAGAAAATAATCCAGAGGATAGTGAGATAATAAATACTATCTTTAGAGCAGCACATTCACTAAAAGGAATGGCAGCAACAATGGGCTTTGACTCTCTAACAGAACTAACCCATAAAGTAGAAAATATACTTGATAGAGTAAGAAATGATGAACTTAAA
>DATFIM010000120.1 GCA_035270125.1 Halanaerobiales bacterium
CATCATATTGAAAGACTTATGGTTCTTGGAAATTTCTTTTTATTAACTGAATTAGATAAGGATCAGGTTTTTAACTGGTTTATGGAAATGGCTTTGATGCTTTCAATTTTAAATAAAATGAATAAAGATAAATTAAATAAACATATAAAAATAGCTGATAAATATTTAGAGGTGATTTGATGAGTGAAAAAGAAATTGTTGAAAAAAGTGATTATCCTGTTACTAAAAAAAAGTTAATAAAAGATTTTAAAAATGGTGGTCTAAAAAAAGGTTCTACAGTTATCGTTCATTCTTCATTAAGTTCTCTGGGTTGGGTTTGTGGGGGACCGGTAACTTTAATTGATGCATTAATGGAAGTGATAACTAAATCAGGTAATATAATAATGCCCACTCATAATGGTAATTATTCTGAACCTAAATATTGGGGTAATCCAGCAGTACCTGAAAGCTGGTGGGATTCAATTAGAAATGAAATGCCCGCCTTTAGACCTGAAGTTACTCCAACCAGGGGAGTGGGAGTAGTACCTGAAAATTTTAGAAAATATCCAAATACTGTTAGAAGTTCTCATCCTATTAATTCTTTTGCTGCCTGGGGTAAAAATGCTGATGAAATTATAGCAAATCATGACCTGAATTCTTCCCTGGGAGAAAAAAGTCCACTCCAAAAAATCTATGATTTAAATGGGAAAATACTTTTGATTGGTGTTGGTCATGAAAGTAATACCTCCCTACATTTAGCAGAATATAAAGCCGATTTTAAAAAAGAGACAAAAGAATATGGAGCTCCAATAATCAAAGATGGAAAAAGAATCTGGGCTAAATATCAAGAAATTGAAGTTGATTCAGATGATTTTCATAAACTGGGAAATGATTATGAAAATAAAAGAGAGTATACTAAATTCAAATTAGCTTATTCTACTGCTAAGCTTTTTTCTCAGGTAGATATTGTTGATTTTGCAGTTGATTGGTTTGAAAAAAATCGTTAATAACTTTAGGAGATGAAAATATGTATAGAAAATTAAAAAAATATTTTAAGGGAGAAAAAAAAGAAGATGGGGCTGGAGTAAAACTTAGAAGGACCTTTGGTTACCATGATACTCCAGAATTTGATCCATTTTTAATGATGGATTTTTTTGATTCTAAAAATCCTAATGATTATATTAAAGGTTTCCCCTGGCATCCTCATCGAGGAATTGAAACTATCACATATTTAATTAAAGGTGAGATTGAACATGGTGATAGTATGGGGAATAAAGGTATTATTAAAAGTGGTCAATGTCAGTGGATGACTGCTGGCTCAGGAATATTACATCAGGAGTTACCAAAAGAATCACCAGAAATGCTGGGGGTTCAGGTCTGGTTAAACTTAGCTGCAGATAATAAGATGACTTCTCCTAAATATGGAGATATTACCGAAGATATGATTCCAGTTTATGAGGATGAAAATAAAAGAGTTCATATAATTGCAGGAAAGTATAAAAAATTAGAGGGTGAAATAAATAGAGAAGATACAAAACCAACGTTTTTGGATATTGAACTAAAAGCTAATAGTGAATTTGTATTTGATCTTAATTATGATTTTAATTCTTATGCTTTTTTAATCAGGGGAGAGGCAAATTTTAATCAGGAAAAAGAAGAATATGTATCCTATCCTCAGGGAGTATTATATGAAAAAGGTAAAAAAATAAAAGTAAATACCGGAGATAAATCGGCTCGCTTTTTATTATTGGCCGGTAAAAAATTGAATGAACCTATAGCCTGGGGTGGACCAATAGTTATGAATACCAGAGAAGAGTTGAAAATTGCTTCACGTGATTTAAAAGAAAATAATTTTGTAAAAGAAAAGAATAATAAAAATATCAAAGAAATAAATGATTTTTATAATAAAGAGAAAAAGTAATAAGACTATCAATAGAATATTAAATAATTTTCATTGGAGGGATATAACTTGCATTCTATTTGTGCAAAATGTGATAAAAAAGTATGTAACACTGATTTAGATGATTATCCTGAATGGTGTCCTCAGTCTAAGGGGAAATGGTTAAGTAAAGCATTAGAAGAATATAAAAAAGAAGAAAATAAAAAATTATATAAAACTGCTGCTCATATAGAAACTACCGGTTATAAAGAGTGGCCCAGATTAAAAGAAATAGCTGAATATGCAATTTCAGCTGGTTTTAATAATATTGGA
>DATFIM010000121.1 GCA_035270125.1 Halanaerobiales bacterium
TTTATCTGGAGGAGAAGCTCAGCGGATTAGACTTGCAACTCAGATTGGTTCAGGTTTAGTAGGAGTACTTTATATTTTGGATGAACCAAGTATTGGATTACATCAAAGAGATAATAAAAGACTTATTAATACTTTAGAACACATTCGTGATTTAGGTAATACAGTAATTGTAGTTGAACATGATGAAGAGACAATTCAAACTGCTGACCATATTATTGATTTGGGACCTGGAGCTGGCAAAGAAGGTGGTCATGTTGTGGCTCAGGGTACTATTGAAGATATAGAAAATAGTGAAAAATCTCTAACAGGTCAATATTTAACAGGTAAAAAGAAAATTCCTGTTCCAGAAGAAAGATATAAACCAAATGGTGAGTTTTTGAAGATAAAAGGGGCAAGACAGCATAATCTAAAAGATATTGATGTAGAAATTCCTTTAGGAACTTTTACCTGTATAACAGGAGTTTCTGGTTCTGGTAAAAGTACACTAATCAATTATACCTTAAAGAGGAAATTAATGCAGGAGATTTATAGTTCTACTGATAAACCTGGTGATCATGATGAAATAGTAGGTATAGATAAATTAGACAAAGTTATAAATATTGATCAATCTCCTATAGGTAGAACTCCCCGTTCAAACCCGGCAACTTATACAAAAGTATTTAATTATATAAGAAAGATTTTTGCTGAAACTCCTGAAGCTAAAAAACGTGGTTATGAGAAGGGCCGTTTTAGTTTTAATGTTAAAGGAGGTAGATGTGAAGCCTGTGGAGGTCAGGGAATTAACCAGATTGAAATGCACTTTTTAGCTGATGTTTATGTTCCCTGTGATGTCTGTGGAGGCAAAAGATATAATCGGGAAACTCTGGAAATAAAATATAAAGGTAAAACAATTGCAGATGTACTTGATATGACAGTTGAAGAAGCTTTAGAATTTTTCAAAAATATTACACCTATAAAGAGGAGACTCCAGACATTATATGATGTAGGTCTGGGATATATTCGTCTTGGACAGCCAGCAACCACTCTTTCCGGAGGAGAGGCCCAGCGAGTAAAAATTTCTACTGAACTTGGAAAAAGAAGTACTGGAGATACTCTCTATATGCTTGATGAGCCTACTACTGGGCTTCATTTTGAAGATATAAATAAACTTCTTGATGTTTTACATCGTCTCCGAGAAGGTGGAAATACAGTAATAGTAATTGAACACAATCTTGATGTTATTAAATCAGCTGATTATCTTATTGACCTTGGACCAGAAGGTGGCCATAAAGGTGGACAAGTAATAGCTACTGGAAGTCCAGAAGAAGTTGCCCAAAAGGATCATTCCTATACAGGCAAATTCTTAAAAGAAGTTTTATAAAATAAAGATTAAGCAGGGTCTCTTTGTACAGCTCTTTCACCAAAGCTGTCCAGGGAGACTTTCTTTATTTTTTTATTTTTAAACTGATCTCTTTGTTTCCATCTTTTCATTTCCTTACGACAATTATTGCATTCAATAATTTTTAGACCTTCTATTTTATTTAAATAATTACGTACTTTATCATTAACTTTTTTCTCAGTAAACATATAAATTTCTTTTGCCCTATCTTTTTTTAGATATTTTTCAATACCTCTCCCATCAACAATACCAATAGGTTTACCCACTCGATAAGCAAATAATACATCCTCTATTTCAGCAGAGAATAATTTTTTGAGAAAATCAAACATTTAAAATTCCTCCCTATTTATATGATAATAAATTAATTTAATTTATTCAATTATTTCAATAAATTTTTCTACAAGCTCAGGATCAAACTGTGTTCCTGAACATCTTTTTAATTCTTCAATTGCTTCTTTTTTAGATTTTGTTTTTTGGTAGGGACGATCATGGGTCATTACATCATAAGCATCAACAATAGCAATAATTCTGGCCAGAAGAGGTATTTTTTCTTCTTTTAAGCCTCGCGGGTAACCTGAACCATCCCAGTGTTCATGATGAGCCAGTATTCCTTTTGATACATGAGAAAATTCTTCAGTTGAAGAAGTTATTCTATGTCCGGTAGCAGGATGTTCTTTTATTTTATTCCATTCTTTTTTAGTTAAATCTTCTTTTTTATTCAGAATTTTTTCGGGGATTATTACCTTTCCTATATCATGAAGCTTTGTCATTAAGGCTAATTTATCTAACTGGGCAGAATTTAATAATATTTTTTTACCCAATTGTAGAGCAAGATTTTTCATTCGGGTAGAGTGTTCTTTAGTTTCCTGACTTTTTTCACTTAAAGTATTAATCAGTGTATCTAAAATATGACCTTTTACACTACGGCTTTCTATTAATTTATTTTTATACATTATATCTTCAGCTTTATTTAATATTTCATGAATGTCTTTCTTTTTATCATTTTTAACAGCAAAACCAAGAGCCATTGAAAGTGGAATGGGACCTTTCTTTTTATTATTTATCTCTATTTTATTACTTTTGTTTTTAATTCGATTAGCTATTTTTTTAGCTGCTTTTTGATTGGTTTTAGGTAGGAAAATCAAAAATTCATCTCCACCCCAGCGTCCGACTATATCTTCTTTGCGGCAGCATTCTTTTAGAATATCAGCTGCACTAACTAAAAGTTTATCACCTTCTTTATGGCCATAGCTATCATTAACTAATTTTAAACCATTTAAATCAGCCATAATTACACTTATCGGTAATTTTCGATCAACATCAAGCCTTTTTATTTCCTCTTCAAGATAGCTGCGATTATAGAGACCGGTTAGTTTGTCATGGTAACTTATATATTTTATTTTATTTTCTTTTTGGCGCTGCTCTGTTATATCAATTGCAGAACATACTACATATTCAACTTCACCATTTTTATTTAATTTTGGAGTTTTAGTAACAGATAATAACCTGCTTTCACCTTCGGCGTTTTTGGCTTTTTCTTCTCTATGAATTTTTTTCTTTTTTTCAAATACTTCTTTATTTCCATCAATACAGGTTAGAGCTTCTTCTTTAGTAGACATTATCTCCCAGATTGATTTATTTTCTAACTCGCTCTTTTCTTTGCCAAAAAAGTCAGCATGAGCCTGATTTACTATTCCATACATTTCTAAATCCTTTAAAAACCAGACCTGGATTTCAATATTATCAAGTAAAATTCTTCTTTTTTCAAGAAGTTCATTAACTTTTTTCTGAGATTTCTTTTCTTTTGTAATATCACTATACATAGTGAGTATACCTTTTTTTTCATTTTCTAATTCAATACAACTTTCTCTTAATTTAACATAATGACAGTTACCGTTTTTGTCATATGTTTTCTTCTCAGATTCCAGGTTTTTTCCCTGTAAAATTTTCTTGATATTTTCTTTGGCTTCTTTATGATCTTTAGGAGGTACTAACATATCAAAGATATTGCTACCTTCAAGTTCTTTTTTACTATATCCTGTTAATTTTGTTAATGCTTTATTTACTTCCAGAATTTTTCCTCTACTATCCTGGAGTAGTAGGGCAGTGGGAGATATTTCAAAAAGTTTATGATAACGATTTTTACTTTTAGTTAATTTATGATTTTTATAGATGATTTTCAAATGAGATTCAATTAATTCTTTTGCCTGTTTCATATTTTTCTTTAGATTATCTGTAAATTTTCTTTCCTGATAATCATGAGAACAAAGGGTTCCAAAAACTTTTCCATCAGGCCATTGTAAAGGATAACCGATATATGCTATTAAATCATCCTCAACTTCCGGGGCATTCTGCCAGTTTTCATCTTTTATTGCATTATTAACTTCCAATTTATTTTTAGTAGATATTACATGCTGACAGAAGTGGCCGGCAAGCTTTACCTTATGACCTTCTGCAAAAGTATTTTCCTTATTCTGACTTGCATTAAAAATTTCTAGATAAGGGTAATTCACCCTGGTGATTAATACATCAGGTGTTTTATTATTTTCAACAAGTAGATCAACCATATCCTGCCATTTTTCAACTATATGAGAGGGGATTTCCCTATCTTTTTCTGTAATAACCATTTATATTACTCCTTTTATTTTTTACTTTTCGACATAACTCTACATGTTTATTATTTTATCACAATTGTGTTTTGATATAAAGCTCATAAAGTACCTATTATAGAAATTATAAAATATATCTTGTATTAGAAAATTTACTATGATAATATTTCCTGAAATTTGTCTTAATAAGAAGTTATGATATAATAAGCATGGTGATAATAATGACTGAAGAAATAAATAATAATAGAGAAGAACATATAGAAGCACAAATAAAAGAACTGCCTGATAAACCTGGAGTATATCAGATGAAAGATGAAACAGGAGATATTATCTATGTTGGCAAGGCTAAGTCTTTAAGAAAAAGAGTGAGATCGTATTTTCGTAAAGCCAATCACACTTTTAAAACTAAAATAATGATAGATCATATTGATGATTTTGATTATATAGTAACAGATACTGAGGTAGAAGCATATATTCTGGAAGCAAATTTAATAAAAAAATATCAACCAAAATTTAATATTCGTCTAAAAGATGATAAATCCTATCCTTATATAAAAGTTACAACTAATGAGGATTTTCCCCGAGTTTTTAAAACCAGAGTCGTAAAAAATGATGGGAATAAATATTTTGGTCCTTTTGCTGATGTAAATGCTATTTATAAAACTATCAATGTTCTCAAAGACCTATTTTCACTTAGAACCTGTAAAAGAGAAATAACTGAAGGTGAAACTTATGATCGTCCCTGTCTAAATTACCATATTGATAAATGTCATGGACCCTGTATTGGAGAAATTTCTAAAAAAGAATATAATGAGCTTATAGATAAAGTTTTAATGTTTCTTTCAGGAAGACAGACAGAGTTA
>DATFIM010000122.1 GCA_035270125.1 Halanaerobiales bacterium
AAGGAAGAGCAAGAACAAGTTTACCTGGTGGTTGTAATATAGGTAATAGGCCTATTGACCTTCATTTAAAAGGTTTTAAAGCATTAGGTGCTGAGGTAGAGCTGGACCACGGGATAATTGAAGTTAAAGCTGATAAATTAGTAGGTGACAAAATTTATTTAGATTATCCCAGTGTAGGTGCAACTATTAATATTATGCTTGCTGCTACCAAAGCTGAAGGTAAAACTGTAATTGAAAATGCTGCTCGAGAACCGGAAATAGTTGATTTGGCTAACTATTTAACAGTTATGGGAGCCAAAATTAAAGGTGTTGGTACAGATGTAATCAAAATTGAAGGTGTTGACAGTCTTCATGGAGATGAACATCGGATAATTCCTGATAGAATAGAAGCTGGAACTTATATGATCGCAGCTGCTATTACTAAAGGAGATGTTTTTGTAAATAATGTGCTTACTGAACATGTTAAACCACTTATTGCAAAATTACATGAAATGAATGTGGATATTGAAGAAGAAATTGCAGGTGTAAGAGTTAGTACTGACAAAGAACTTGAAGCAGTAGATGTTAAAACTTTACCTTATCCAGGTTTTCCTACTGATATGCAATCACAGATGATGGTCCTATTAACTCAGGCTAATGATAGTAGTTTGGTTATTGAAACAGTATTTGAAAATAGGTTTATGCATGTTGATGAATTAAAAAGAATGGGAGCCGATATAAAAATAGATGGACATAGTGCTTTAGTTAAACCTGGTGAATTAACCGGGGCAGAAGTAGCTGCAGCTGATTTAAGAGCAGGAGCAGCCCTTATTTTGGCAGGACTAGTTGCTGATGGTAAAACAGAAATCAGAGATATTTTTCATGTGGAAAGAGGCTATGAAAATATCAATACAAAACTTTCTGGTATAGGGGCTAACATTAGAAAAATTGATTAATATGAGGAAGTAATCTACTCCTGTTTTAGAGATAAATTACTAATCTCTAAACAGGAGTTTTCTTTATTAAAAACAAATTAAAATAAAAAGGCTAATGCAGGAATTGTTTGACCTGTCTAGAATTAAATATAATAAATGAAGAGGAGAATTAGGGGGTAAAATATATAATGTTTAATTTGTCGAAAAAAATCGGTATAGACCTAGGAACTGCTAATATACTTGTATATCAAAAAGGAAAAGGTATTGTTTTACAGGAACCTTCTGTCGTTGCTATGAGAAAAGGGAATAATGAAGTTTTAGCTGTAGGTAAAGAGGCAAGAAGAATGATTGGAAGGACACCTGGAGATATAATTGCGATAAGACCATTAAAAGATGGAGTTATTGCTGATTTTGAAGTTACTGAAGTATTATTAAAACATTTTATAAATAAAGTAGTTAAAAGAACTTTTTTCTTTAGACCAACAATTATGGTTTGTGTTCCAGCTGGAGTTACTGGAGTAGAAAAAAGAGCAGTAGAAGAAGCTGCAAATCAAGTTGGAGCTAAAAATACCTATCTTATAGAAGAACCTCTGGCAGCTGCCATTGGGGCAGGTTTGCCTATTGCAGAACCTAGTGGAAGTATGGTTATTGATATTGGTGGGGGAACTTCTGAAATAGCTGTTATTTCCTTAGGGGGAATAGTTGTTAGTGAATCCCTACGTTTGGGTGGAGATCGTTTTGATGAAGCTATGGTACGCTATGTTAGAGATAAATATAATTTAATCATTGGTGAAAATACTGCAGAAGAAATTAAAACAAGTATTGGTACTGCCTATCTTGAAGAAAATGAAGAATATGAAATTAGAGGCAGAGATATTATGTCAGGTTTACCTAAGACTTTTAAAATAACTTCTGAAGAAACTCTGGAAGCATTTGAAGAACCTATTACCGAAATAATACAGGCAGTCAGATCAGTATTAGAAAAAACACCTCCAGAATTATCTTCTGATATTATGGATAGAGGAATAATTATGACAGGTGGAGGTTCACTTCTTAAAGGCTTTCCTAAACTATTAAGTGAAGAAACTGATATTCCTGTTTTTCTAGCAGATGATCCTTTAACCTGTGTTGCCAAAGGAACAGGAGAAGCATTAGAAGAATTGGATCAACTTAAAGATGTACTTTTTTCCAGTTCAGGTACTTCCTATAATAAATAAAAAGAGATAGAATGGAAGGGATTTGGTAGTTTGCGCAAAAGAAAATATTTAATTATCATAATGATTGTTCTTTTGTTTTTTACTGTAAAAAGTTCTGCTGCAGATATTATGAGTCTTGATAAAATACATTCTGGAATGGAAGGTTCTGGTTATACAGTTTTTCAGGGAACAAAGGTAGAATCATTTCCGGTTAATATTATTAATGTTTTAGAAAACCAGGGTTTAAATCAAGATTTAATTCTGGTAAAAACTTCTGGAGAAAAAATGAAAGAAATAGGTGGAATAGCTGCTGGAATGAGTGGTAGTCCTGTTTATGTTGATGATAAAATAATTGGGGCTATAGCTTATAGCTGGGCAAATGGTAGTGGATTATATGCCTTAGTAACACCTATTGAAAGAATGTTGGATCTTCTACCAGAAGATAGTAATGAGGGTGAAAAATTAACTTCTCAGCTTAATAATTCAGAAATTAATTTAGGTGAAAAATTATCTAAAATAAATGCTCCTTTGATGGTTAGTGGTATGTCAGGTAGAGCTTTAGATAGATTGAAAAAAGATATGAGTGATTTTGATCTAAGAGTTGTTCCTGGTGGTGAGCAAAAACCTAGAAGTCAATCATCACGCAAAATCAAACCAGGAAGTGCTATTGCTGTTCAATTAGTAAAAGGAGATATAAATGTAAGTTCAATTGGAACTGTAACCTATATTGAAGACAATAAAATTATTGCCTTTGGTCATTCTTTTACTAATAGAGGACAGGTAAAATATCTTTTAAGTGAAGCTTATATTAATGCTACAATACCAAATGATCAGCAACCTTTTAAATTGGGGTCTACTATTGATAGAGCTTTAGGTACTATTAATAATGATCGTAATGCAGGAGTTTCAGGAGTAATGAGAGACTATCCAGAAATTATTCCTGTAAAAATACAGGTAAATGACAAAACTCGAAATAAAACTGATTTAATAGAAGTCCAGATTGTTAAAGATGAAAGATTATTTACATCTTTAACTACAGATATAGCTTTACAATCCATAGATAGTGTTCTTGATAGAATCGGAAAAGGGACAGCTAAGGTTGATTTTTCTATAATAGGAAGTGGATTACCGGAGTTTGAATTAAGTAGAACAAATACCTTTTACAGTAATAGTGATATAGCTGGTAGATCTTTGAGTGGTCTTTATCAGATTTTAGAATTAATTACAACTAATCCCTTTAAAAAAGTGGATATTATGAGTGTTAATCTAAATATTGATATTACTAAAAAAGATAATATAGCTTTTATAAAAGAGGTAAAAATATTAAATGAACATGTTTACCCTGGAGATAAAGTTGACATAGAAGCAACTATTCAGCCCTATCGAAAAGATGAATTCAAAAAAATATTTTCTTTAAAATTACCGGAAGATGTTGATCCCGGTATGAGTAATATTGTAGTTAATGGTGGTTTCACTGGCCAATCCTATCAGGGTACAGGTTATAATGAAAGTAATTATACTGCTGAAAATGGTGAAATGAAAGAAAATTCAATTCAGGGATATAAAAATTTAAGTGAGATGATAGATGCTTATTTGAGCACTCCAAAAAACAATGAAATAATAGTACAATTTTATCCTGGTTATAATCCACCACCTATGCCAATAAATGAAAAGCAAAATAATGAAAATCAGGGTGAAAATCAGGGTAATTTTGAAGATGGTGAAGAAGACCTGCCAGCAGAAGATAGAGAAGAAAAATCTATTGAGAATAAAGAAGAAAGTGCTGATGAATCCTCTGAAGCTGAAATAAAAGAACTTTATTCTACTGATTATGTGCTTGAAGGAAGTTTAAACCTTAATTTAGAAATAGAAAAGGAAAGTTCAGAAACAGAAACTAAATCTGAAATGACTGATACAGAAGAATAAAATTTCTGTTGATTTTAAGTTTCAGTTGGAGGAACTTTTATGGAAAAGAAATTCAGATGGAAAATAATATTAATTATATTTTTAATAATTATTGCAATTGCTTATACAGGTTATTTATATAAAAGTGATCTTATAGAAAACATAGAAGATGATTTAGTAGGTAGGATTGAGAAAAATTATGAAATAGAGATAAATTTTACCGAAGTTAAACTTTGGCCATTTAATCAATTGATTTTAGATGATTTAAAAATAAAAAAAGAGGATAAGACGATATTTTTGGCATCTGAATTAAAGATATATTATAATATTTTTGAAATTATTAAAGAGGGAAGGAACTTTGAGTTTAATAATCTGGAGGATTCTATAAATTATATAGAAGTTACTGAAGCTGATATAAATATAATTGATTTTAGTGATTTTCAGACTGAAGTAAATAAAGATAATGTAACTGAAAAAAGTAAGGATAATAGTCAGGACAGCTTTATACTCTCTCAGGAATTAAGAGAGGATCTTGCTGGCATTGAAATAAGCATCTTTAATTCTAATCTAAAAAGTGAAATAAATAATTATAATTTTAGTTTAGAAAAAATGGATGCTGAATTTGAATTTAAAGAAGATAAAATAGTTTTAAAAAATAAAAGTAATTTAAAAATAAATAATTTGAATATCAGGAATAATGAACTAAAAGATGTAGAATTTAATAATTTAGAATTACAGCTGGTTTTAGCTGCTAATAATGATTGGGAAATAAAACTTCATAGCAATTATTTTAATCTAACTCCTTTTGCAGAAACATTAGAAAAGAATGGATTTTTAGCAAATTTAAATGATAATATTAATATTACAGATATTAAAGGAAATCTTAAAGGCAGCCTGGAGATTAGGGGAAAAGAAGATAAAATTGAAAATTATAAAACTAAACTTGACTTAAAAAACTCGGCTGTATTTGTAAAAAGTAAAGATTTTTTTAATGAAAGCAAGCTAGAAAATATTAATGGAGAAATTTTATTATCATCTACTGAAAATAAGCTTATTTTAGATAAATTTAATTTTTCTTTGTATGAAAGTGATTATAGATTTACTGGATATTATAATTTTGATGATAATTCTATTAATGGTGATTTAGATTCATATAATTTTGTTTTAAAAGATATAGAAAAAGTTTTTACTGAAGTTAAAAGATATTCTCCTCGTGGTTCAGCCAGACTTTCTTTAGATATTAGTGGTGATCTTCGAGAACCAAAGGCTACTCTGGAGTTCTATTTAACTGAAGGGGAAATTGATAACCACAAAATATCTAATTTCAGAACAGAGGCTCGTTATAGAGATGGATTATTATATTTAGATCAGTTTGATATGTTAATAGATGAGCAAAATAATATTACGATTGATGGAATTTATAATCATTATCTAAAAGAATATAATTTTTCATTTAAAGGAAGAAAGATAAAAACTGAATTGATTAATAATTATTTAGAAAATGATAATTTAGCAATGATTAAAGGAAATTTAAATCTTGATTTTAATATTTCTGGAAAAGGTTTTAAAAGAGAAGATTTAAATATTCTAGGTGACCTAGAAATGAATTCTTCTGAATTCGGATCTTTATATAGTGATATCTGGTTTGGAAGACAAAGGTTGATTTTAGAAGAGGGATTCTGGAATTTAAATGATGACTATCTCAATTTTGCTGGAGAAATAAATTTAGCAAAAAATGAATTAGATTTAGATTTAGATGGGACAGAAATATCTCTTAAGGATCTGGAAAACAAATTGAGAAAAATTCAGGATAGAGAAATACCTGCCATAGAAGGTTTGATGACTTTTGAAGCTGAACTTAAAGGACAATTTTCTTCACCAGAATTAAGAGGTGATTTTCAGATTGGTAATAGTAAATATAGGGAATTTGAACTTGGTGATATTAAAGGTGATTTGAAATATAAAGAAGATAAATTATCTATTGAACAATTTGTATTAAATGATAATAAACATGAAATAAGAGGTTCAGCAAAAATAGATTTTGCAAAATCTAATCCTTATCTTGAAGCTGAACTTAATACTACTAATCTGGATTATAAATATATTAAGGAAAAAGCTGTGTATTTTGGAATGAGTAATCTGGAAGATATGGATATCCCGCTTTCGGGTAATATAAAAGCTGAATTAAAACTTAGTGGTGATTTTACTAACCCGCAGGTCAGTGGAAATATTAATTCTGCTGATACAAAAATTAATATAGCTGAAAAAGAAATTTCTACAGATAATATTTCGATGGTATTTAATTTAAATAAAAAACAAATTTTAGAAGTAGAAAATCTCGAAATTAAAAAAGGTGAAAGTCAATTAAATTTTGCTGGTACAATGTCAGAAGAGAATTATGATTTAAAATATAAAGGAGAAAATATAGATTTTACTGAATTAGGTTTAACTTCGTTTTTTGATATTAATTTAGCTACCAAAGCAAATTTTTCTGGAACTATTAAAGGTGATTTACAATCACCAGAAGTTGCCGGTGCTCTTAAGCTGGAAGATATTTTTTATGAACAAAACAAATTTGGAAATATTGAAGCAAATTACTTATACAGTGAAGGTGATCTAGAGTTAAGTAATACTTACTGGAGATTTGCTGATAGTCAGTTTGAGATTAATGGTAAAATAACTGATATTTTAAATAAAGCTGAACTTGATCTATTATTAAGTACAGAAAGAGGAGATATAGATAGAGTATTAAATATTTTTTCTCTGGACCCTGGATTTGAGATAGGTTATTTTCTGGAAGGGGAAGCAGAGATTAAGGGTGATTTTCAATCACCTTCTGCTAATTTAGATCTTGCAGCTTATAGTGTAGATTCAAGTGAAAGTATAATAAATATTAATGGTATTATAAATGATGAACTTAAACTTAATTTAATAGGTTCTAAGGTAAAACTAAATAAATTCATAAATATGGTAGATAGTAACCTTGAGTTAAAAGGTACTGCTGATTTTTATGGATTATTAAATGGTTCTCTTGAAAATTATAATCTGGATTTAACTACTAATATTGACCAGGCTTCTCTTGAAGGTTTTACCGCAAATAATATAAAAGGTTATTTAAACTATAGTAAAGGTTCTAATCTTAACATTCATCAAAATTTTAGTTTAGGTGGCCAGGGAAATATTTCTCTTGATGGTAAGATAAATCCGACTACTACGGATATGGATTTAGAGGTTATTAGTGAAAATATACCTTTAAAATTACTGGAAGGTACTATTAATTTGGCTTCTCAGGTAGAGGGTACTGCCAGTGGGCAATTTGCTATTAAAGGTAAATTTTCTGATCCTGAATTAAGTGGAGATCTTGATTTTTCCGGTAATGAAATGAATTTAAGTTTACCCCAAAAATTTAGTGATTATTCAGGAAAACTGAAATTAACTAATAATTATATAGAAATAGCAGAATTTGAGGCAAAATACGCAGATTCTGATTTTTCGATTAGTGGTAGAGTTTATCCCTTTGAAAATGAAAATTTCTGGGATTTAAATTTAAAAGGAAAAAATTTGCCTATAGACCATGGTTCCTTTAGTGGTCAATTCGATACTCAGGGAGTTCAGGTTATTGGATCTTTATTTGAACCGAGAATCGAAGGTGAATTGTTAACTCATGATTTTATAGCTTCCACACCTTTTAATTGGCCTACTTCAGAAGGGGAATCTTCTTTTGATCCACAGTTAGAATTAACTTTAAAACCAGGAAAAGAAGTATATTTTAGAAGTGGAAGAAATATTGATATTGCTGTTCAGGAAGGTGAACTAACTTTAATTCTTGAAGATGAATTTCAGATGGAAGGTCAATTAAGCTCCAGACAGGGTACTTTCGATTATTATAGTAATAAATTTTTGTTAGATAGAGCTACAGCCTCTTTTAGAAGGTTTGAAGGAGTTGTTCCTAATGTCCATGTAGCTGCTTCTACCCTGGTTGATGGGGTTAGGATAAATATAAGACTTGATGGACCTGCAGATAATATGATTGTCAGTTTTACTTCTCAGCCTGATTTAGAACAAAATGAAATAATGGCTTTATTAACTCAAAAAGGAGGAATTGCTGAGTTTATAAATAAAGAAGAGCTTGAAGAAGATGATATAGCAGAATTGGTAAGAAGAGAATTTATGAGAATTTTGCAGGGAACTTTTCAATTAAGTTTTATTTCAGATTTAGAAACAAGTCTTGAAGAAATGTTAAGACTTGATAGAATAGAAATTGATACTTATGAATTAGGGTGGAATGATGAAATTACAATTACTGCCGGCAAAAGTATTACAGATAAATTATATCTAGAATATAGAAATACAGTTGGGGTAGATGATATTGAAAATGAATTATCATTTAGCTATCCCTTAACTGATAAAACCAGACTGGAAGGTAGCTGGTATGGTGATAGTGAATTTAGTTTGAGTATTGATACTGTTATTGATTTTTAATAACAAACCTAAAATTTATGATAAAATTAAAGGAGGAAATTATGAAGAAATTAAGTATTGTTACAGCAATTTTTTTGATAGCTTTTCTGGTAACTGGTGGTCTGGCTGCAGCACAGGATCTTGATGAAAATATAACCAAGATAACATTTGAAGGAAATGAAAATGTTACAAGAGAAACAATTATGAAAGCAGTAGAAACAGAAGTTGGAGATGAATTTAATAGAGATAAATTACGTTCAGATATGCAGAGTATTATGGAATTAGGTTATTTTCAGGATATAACTGCTTCATTCAAAAATTATGAAGATGGACTTGAAGTAGTTTTTAAAGTTGTAGAAAATCCAATTATCAGTGAAATAAAAATCACAGGAAATGAAGTTTATTCTGAAACTCAAATTTTAAATATGACCGGTGTTAAACAGGGTGAAGTTCTTAATGTCAAGGATTTAAATGAAGGTTTAAAAGATTTACGCAATAAATATCAGGATGAAGGTTATATACTTGCAACTTATAAAAATGTAAATATTTCTGAAGATGGAATTCTTAGTCTTGATATTGATATAGGACATGTAAATGATGTTATCATTAAAGGAAATGAAAAAACTAAAGATTATGTAATTAGAAGACAGTTAGATATAGAAAAAGGTGATATATTAAAACTAAGTGATGTTCAGGATGCTTATCGTAATCTTTATAGATTACAGTATTTTAAAAATATCCAGCCTGATTTCAAAAGGGTTGAAGGTGAAGAAAATTTAGCCAATATAATTATAACTGTTGAAGAAGGTAAAACAGGTCAGTTTAACTTTGGTGCAGGTTATGGAACAGGTGGAGATTCAGGTGAAGGATCCTGGTTTGGTTATCTTAATTTAAAAGAAGAAAACTTACTGGGGAGAGGCCAGAGTTTAAGCTTTGATACCAGAATTGGAAATACTACTACTTATTCTTTAAGTTTTCAGGAACCTTGGTTACTTGGTACAGAAAATTCATTTGGAATAAGTATTTATAATCAAAAAACTGATGGTAAAGAAAATAATGAAGGTGAAGAATATAATGAAACAAGACAAGGTGGCAGTCTTTCTCTAGGTAGACCTCTTACTGAAATGTGGGATGGTAATGTTAAATATAGACTTGAACAAACTGAATATGATTGGGCAGATGAAAATAAAACAGATGAGTCAAATAGAACCAGTAGTATTACTTTTAAAGTAGATAGAGATACAAGTAATCATCCCTTTAATCCAGATGATGGTGCAATTGATATTTTCACCTTAGAAACAGCAGGTGGAATACTTCAGGGAGATAATCAGTATCAGAAATTAAGTGCTGATCTAAGAAGATATTATCCAGGATTTAGAGATGAGCATGCCTGGGCTTTAAGAGGAAAAATAGGACTTGGTTTTGATCAAATACCTCTATCAGATAAATATTATGTAGGTGGAGCTAATACAGTTCGCGGTTATGATGAAAGTGTTAGTGGAGATGATATGCTTTTAGTAAATGCTGAATACCGTTTTCCAGTTGTAGATAGAATTACTGGAGTTGTTTTTCTTGATAGTGGAAATGCCTGGGAAAAAGATGCAGAAGTTAAAATAGATGATATGAGAAGTTCTATTGGTCTAGGGGCCAGGATGAATACTCCTTTAGGACAGATAAGACTTGATTATGGATTTACTGAAACTGGTGATGGTAAATTTCACTTTAGTATAGGTAATACATTTTAGTAAATAAATAGTAATAAATATTATATTAAAGTTAATAACTTCAGGAGGGTTAATTTTATGAGAAGAAAGAAGAAATTTTTATGGGTTTTAGTAATTGCAGCTGTAATTATTACAGCAACTGCTTATTATACCCCATTTACCAGTTTAGCCAGTGATAATAGTCTGGAAGGTGAGATTGCTTATGTTGATATTCAAAGGATTTTTGAATTACATCCAGATAAAGCGGAAGCTGAAAAGGAATTAAATAAAGCAGCACAAATGATGCAATCAGAATTAGAAGAAAAAGTTACTGAGTTAAATCAGGAAGAACAACAGGAATTGCTTAGTGAATATCAAAGTGAATTATCCCAAAAAGAACAAAAGCTGATTCAGAATGTTCTGGCAGAAATCGAAAATGCAATTAAAAAGGTAGCTGAGCAAAAAAAGGTTAAATTAGTGCTTGATAAAAGAAATGTCATTTATGGTGGCTATGATATGACTGAAGATGTTATAAATTATATAGAAGAACAGAGAAGTAAAAATAATAATGATGAGAATTCTAATCAAGAAAAATCAGGTGAATAAATTTATTTGTTAAAGGAGGTGAGGAGTTGCTAAAAAAGCTATTAATAGTTTTTTTGTTGATAATAATTATTTTAGCTGCTTCAGTGTTCTATGTTTATCTAAATGGTTTAGCTTCTCCTCATCCTGATCAAAAAAAGACAGTCAATCTTTCTTTTAGAGATTTTGAAAATGAAATTAAAAGCTGGGTGGATAGTCTTGAAGATAATAAAGATGAGATTTTTGCTACTCAGAAATCTATTATAAAAAAACAACAAAAGATTGTTAGTGAAAACAAAGAGAAAATAGATGAGAATATTGAAAAAGCTTTGAAGAGATTAGAAAAAGATTTTGAAGAAAAAATAACCCAAAAAGAAAAAGAATTAAATAAGGAATTAGAAAATTATATAATCCAAAAAGAAGAAGAATATAAAGCAAAAGCAACTGTGCTTAGAGAAGAGTATTCAAAAAAACTTGATGAAAAAGCTGAAAGATTAAGAGATGACAAACAAAAAGAAGTTGAAGAAAAAATAGATGAAATTTCTAAAAGTTATCATAATCAAATTTTAAATATACGTCTTAAATTAGAAGTTCTTGAATTAAGCAAATCTGGCAAAACAGAATTAGAAAATAATTTAGATAAAATAATGGAAGAAAGAGAAAGAAGAAAAGAAGAAGCCAGAAAAAATTTAGAAGATAAGTTAAATGAAGAAATAACAGCAGAAGAAAAGAAAATAAATAAAGAATTTCAGAATAAATTAAGTCAATTTGAGACTGAAATCAATCAGGAGATTGAAGATAAAAAAGAGGAATTAAATAATGTACTTAGAGGTTATAAAAATCGTCAGGAAGATCTTCTTAGCAATAAGTTAAAAGAAAAAAGAATTGTATTAAATAAAATAGGGAATAATTTTTTAGAACAACAGCAAAAAATAATAGATAAGGCTAAAAGAGATTTATATAAAATAGGAGATATTGAGAAAATTGAGTTAGATAGTTTAGGGGGAGAAGAAGAATGAATATAGGGATAAAAAAAATAGCTGTTTTTTCCATTATTTTAGCTTTTAGTTTTCTTTTAGTAAGCTGTAGTTTTCAGGAAGAAACAAAAATTGGGGTCATGAGTATGAATCAAGTTTTAAATGAGAGTCAAAGAGCTCAGGAATTACAAACTGAATTAGAAAATTTTAGTAATAAAGAAGAAAATTTCGAAGTTAGAAAAGAAGAGTTAGAAGAAAAATTAAATAATGAATTAAATACGGTTTTGGGAGAAATAAGTGAAGAAAAGGAACTTGATATTATATTATATAAAGATAAAAGCTATTATGGAGGTATTGATATAACTTCAGAAGTAGTGGAAATAATTGATGAAAAGTATTATGAGCAAAATGATGGTGCTGAGAATGGAGAATAAAAAAGAGTTTACTGCTTATGAACTGATGAAAATTGTTGATGGTGAACTTTGTGGGGATTCTGAAAAAAAAATAACAGGAGTTAGTTCAGTTGAAAATCCAGTAAAAAACACAATTGTATTTGCTGAAAATGAAGAATATCTTAAAAAAGCGGAAAAATTAAATGCTGATTTAGTAATAACTAATAAAAATTTTGATGCTGAATTAGACTTATTAAAAGTAAATAATCCAAGACTTGCTTATGCAAAGATTTCAACACTTTTTTCTGATAAGCCTTTTCCAGAGGAAGGTAAAGCTTCCAATGCTGCAATAGCTGATAATGTAAAAATGGGCAGGAATGTTTTTATCGGTGAAAATGCTGTTATCTCTGATAATGTTATTTTAGAAGATGGAGTAAAAATTGGAGCCGGGGTCTATATTGGTCAAAATGTAAGAATAGGAGAAAATTCTATTATTTATCCTAATTCAGTTATAGAAAATGATTCTATCCTGAAAGATAAAGTAATAATTCATAGTGGTAGTATTATTGGAGCAGATGGTTTTGGTTATGTTCAGGATGGAGAAAAACAACAAAAGATTGCACAAAATGGTTCAGTATTAATAGAAAGTAAAGTTGAAATTGGAGCTAATACTACAATTGATAGAGGTACAAATAAAGCAACTTTCATTGGAAAAGGAACTAAAATTGACAATTTAGTACAGATCGGTCATAATGTAGAAATAGGAGAAAATTGTTTGATTGTGGCCCAGGTTGGTATTGCAGGATCAGTTAAAATTGGAGATAATGTTACAATTGCCGGACAGGCAGGAGTTGTTGATCATACAAGTATAGCTAAAGATAGTATTATTGCTGCTAAGAGTCTGGTGACAAAGGATTTAAAATCAGGTGAATTTTATTCTGGTAATCCTGCTCAAAAACACAATCAGGAGCTTAGAAAAGAGGTTGCAGTAAGAAAAACTCCAAAATTACTAAAAAAGGTAAAGAAATTAGAAAAAGAGATAAATAAAATAAAAAAGGAGATGGATAATTAATGAAAAAGTTGATATATGTTTCAATGGCTTTAGTATTAATTTTAACAGCTGTTAATGGTATCGGAGAAGCTTCCTTAAGTGATAATTTAGTTCTGGTTCCTGAAGCCAGTCTTGTTGAAAAAACAGGAGAGATAAGTGGAGATTTAATTTTAGATGAAGGCTTAGGTAATGGAAAGGTATCTGGTGCTTTTAAATTAACTCCCTGGTTGGAAGCTGGAGTAGTAGTTAGTGAAGGAACTAGAAGCTCAGAACTTAGATTTGATCCTTTAGTTAAAGCTATTATAATTAATGAATATAATTATGGTCTTGACCTGGCAGCAGGTTTAAGAGGTGAAGATCTCTATATTACTGGTGCTAAAACTCTGGATTATGGTCTGCGAGGTCATTTTGGAGTAGGAAATGGTGGATTTGATGGTATTTTTCTTGGGTTAACTAAAGTGTTAAACACTAATGATATTGAAATAACTGAGGAAGAAGAGGAAAATAATAATGCTCTTTCTTCTTTACCTCCAGTTAAAGCTTCTATAGAGTTTATGGATGGAAGATTTAATATAGGTTTTCGCTCCAATATTACTAATGAACTTAAAGCTGAACTTTCAGTCTTAAATCTTAATAGACTAAAAGCAGGTTTAAGTTATAGTTTTTAAACCAGTTAAGAAATAAAATTATTTGGCCCCTCTGACTGGAGGGGTTCAAATAATTAACGAAGGGGTAAGTAAAGGTGAATTTACAATTTTTTTACCTTATAGATATCTATTTATTTAAACAGGTTATTAAACCATATATTATAGGAGTAACAATTATAACAATAATTATGTTAAGTAACTTTTTGTTTCAATTAACTGACCTGATTATTGTTAAAAATATTCCTGTTTTAAAAGTTGTAGAATTGCTTTTTTATCAATTACCTGATATTATTGTCCAGACTTTTCCAATGGCTGTCTTATTTGCAATTATGACCGGCCTGGGAACTCTTAGCCGCCAGAATGAATTTACTGCTCTCAGAATGGGTGGAGTAAGTGTATATAGGCTAATAATTCCTCTGGTAGTTTTTGGGATTCTGGTAAGTGGTTTTACTTTTTATCTCAATGAAAAAGTTGTTCCCTGGTCAAATCATAAGGCTAATAATATTATTAGAGGATCTATTTTAAGTGAGGCCTCTCCTGAAATTAGAGAAAATGTTTTTTTTGAAGGACCTGACAGCAGACATTTTTATGTCAGGGAATATAATAGAGATAAAAACCTTTTAAAAAATATAATTATTTACAATCTGGATTCCAGTAATAATTACCCCCAGATAGTAACTGCAAATGAGGGAGAAATTGGAGAAAAGATTTGGGAATTGAGAAATGGAAATATTTTTGATTATGATCAAGAGGGTTTTCTTAGAGTAGAAACTAAGTTTGATAAAATGGAAATAGAAATTGCTGAAGATGTACAAAACTTTTTTGGTGAACAGAGGACCCCCTCTGAGATGAGTAGACAGGAATTAAGAAAAGAAATAGAGTTATTTCAGGATAGTGGGATAAATGTAGATTCACTTCTTGTAGAATATCATCTTAAATTGGCTATGGCTTTTACTCCTCTTATTTTTGTTTTGATAGGGGCTCCACTTAGTTTGGTAAATAACGAGAGTAGAACCATGAATATTATAATAACAATTATAACCATATTTGCCTATTATCTAATTTTATCATTATCACGTTCTTTTGCTAAAAATGGAGTATTGAATCCCCTATTAGCTGCCTGGATACCGAATACTGTTTTTACTCTTCTTGGGATTGTATTCCTTATTTACCAGGAAAAATGGCAGAATTTCGTTGTCAATGTTATTCCTCGTATTTTCAGCAATGTTTAATTGTAATTAATAGATAGTTGAGATAGATAGGAAGGAGTGTTTATAGTGAGAGTGAAAAATTACTCTGGAGTTAAAATGATGGTTTTAATGATGGCCCTGGGGATGATGCTTGTCGGCTTTGCGGCAGGTGTTCATGCACAGGAAGAGGATAGTGAAAAATCAACTATTCATATTAAGGCTGGAGAACTTAATAATAAAGAAGGATTAATACTTTTAAGTGGTGGATTAACTATTGTTAAAGATGATATTAATCTTAAATCTCCAGAAGGTGAATTTGATGATGAGGAAAATAAGATTATCCTTACTAATGGTGTAGATATGGATTATGCAGATGGCCAAATAACTTCTCAGAAAATGACAGGCTATTTTGATAGAGATGATTTTATTTTTGAAAATAATGTTAAGATGAATTATAATCCTCAGGAGGAAAATGAAGAAGGAGAAAAGAAAAAATTCACTCTCGAGTCTACCAAACTTGATATAAATTCTGAAACCCAATCTTTTACTGCAGAAAATAATGTTACAATTGATTATGATCAAAAAATCATAAAAGGGAATAAGGCAGAATATGATGGTGAAAATGAAATTTTAGTAGTCACTGAAGATGTATATATTCGTGAAGAAAATGGTGACTGGATAAGAAGTGATAGAGCTGAATTTGACCTCTCTACTGGAGAAGAAAACTTTAAAGCAACAGGTAATGTAGAAATAGAGATAACTCTTGATTAGCAATATTAATTTTAAAGTTTAATATTTGCAAAATAGCAGTGTTAGTGATATAGTTTTAGTTGATGTTAATTTTCTATTAGACTTAGACTGGGCTATAATTGTAAGTAAGAAGGAGATGAGTTTTTTTGTACAGTAGTGATGACAATCAAAAGACAATAAAGAATAAAGTTGAATATTCGGGGACAGCACTTCACAGTGGGGAAGAAAGTAATATAAAATTAATACCTGCTGAAGCTGATACAGGTATTGTTTTTAGAAGAGTAGATATAGATGGTAATCCTGAGATAAAAGCAGATCCCTGGAATGTTGTTTCTACTAAAAGATGTACAAGTATTGGAGAAAAAGAAAAAAAAGTTGAGATTCATACTATAGAGCATATAATGGCTGCTATCTGGGCTTTAGAGATCGATAATTTGATTATTGAAATTGATGGCCCGGAAACTCCAGTTGGAGATGGAAGCAGTTATCCTTTTGTAAAAATAATGCAAAAAGCCGGGAGTAAAGAGCTTACACAAAAACGTAAGATTTGGACTGTTAAAGATCCAATCTGGCTAAGAAGAGGTAAAATGTATATGACTTTACTTCCTTATGATGGATTTAAAATAAGTTATACACTTGATTATAACAATGAAGTATTGGGTACTCAATTTCGTGAATTTGACCTTAAAAAAGACTCTTTTATTGATGAAATTTCTCGAGCCAGAACTTTTGGTTTTGAAAAAGAAATTGAAGCTTTACATAAAAGAGGACTTGCTCTTGGTGGAAGCCTGGAAAATGCAGTTTTGATTGGTGAAAAAGAAACTGTGAATGAGGTTCGCTATAAAGATGAATTTGTAAGACATAAAATTTTAGATGTTATTGGGGATATGGCTTTAAATGGATTTATAAAAGGACATATTGTAACTGTTCGTTCAGGCCACTCATTACATGTAGAATTAGCACAGGAAATTAGTAAAATTTTGAAAGAACAGGAGGATAAAAGAGATGTTTGATATAGATGAAATAAAAAATGTTTTACCTCATCGTTATCCACTTCTTTTAGTTGATAG
>DATFIM010000123.1 GCA_035270125.1 Halanaerobiales bacterium
TTCAGAGATTATGGATAGTGGTTTATATAATGAAGAAAAAAGATATTTTTCAACTGGTAAATTAGTTGATTATAAAAGAAATGAAAATAATTTAATACTTGAATATTCCAGAACAAAAATAGCTCTAGAATTTATAAAAAAGGGTATAGTGCGAGTCCTAAAAGAAAAAGATGAAAAATTAGATTTTAGCAGTACTTATGCTGTTTTAGATGGAAATTTGGATTATAATCATTATCAAATTTTAGATAAAAAAGAAAAATTAATTGTTAGAACTGAGAATTTAGATATTAAAATCTCTAAAGATTCTTTTTCTTTAGCTTTTTATGAAAAAAATGGAGATTTGATTCATAAAGATGCTAATGAGGCAATAAAATGGAATAAAGATGAAGTCTGGGCAAAGAAAATAACCAATGATAAAGAAAATTTTTATGGGTTGGGTGAAAAAACCGGATTTTTAAATAAAAAAGGTAAAAAATATACAATGTGGAATACTGATGTCTTTGAGGCCCATATTGAATCTACTGATCCTTTATATATTTCCATACCCTTTTATTTAGCAACTGATAGAGATAAAAGTTATGGTATATATTTTGATAATAGTTATAAAAGTTTTTTTGAGTTTAAAGTAAATGAAAATGGTGAATATAGTTTTGGAGCTCAGGGAGGAAAACTTGATTATTATTTTATAAAAGGAACAAAAGTCAAAGATGTAATTAGAAAATATACAAAAATAACAGGTAGAATGAATTTACCACCAAAATGGTCATTAGGTTATCATCAATCACGTTATAGTTATGGCTCAACTGAGGAAGTAAAAGAGCTTGCTAATAAATTTCGTGAAAATGATATTCCCTGTGATGTCATTCATTTAGATATTCACTATATGGATGATTATCGAGTATTTACCTGGGATGAAAATAATTTTCCCAAACCAGAAAAACTTATGAATGATCTTAAAGAAGATGGTTTTAAAGTAGTTAATATTATAGACCCTGGTGTTAAAAAAGATCCAGATTATGAAGTCTATAAAGAGGGAATGAAAAATGATCATTTCTGTTGTTATCTAGATGGTGAATTATTTACAGGTGATGTCTGGCCCGAAGAATCTGTTTTTCCTGACTTTACATCAAAAAAAGTTAGAAAATGGTGGGCTGGCCTCCATAAGGATTTACTAGATTCTGGTGTAAAAGGTATCTGGAATGATATGAATGAACCTGCCGTTTTTAATGATACTTATACAATGGATCTCGAAGTTATGCATGAAAATGATGGTGATCCTTATTTACACAAACGTTTTCATAACCAATATGCTCTCTTAGAAGCAATGGGTACTTATCAGGGAATTAAAAAGTATAAAGAGGAGAGGCCTTTTGTTTTAAGTAGAGCAGGTTTTTCAGGTATTCAAAGATATGCAGCTACCTGGACAGGTGATAATAGAAGTATCTGGGATCATCTTAAACTGGCAGTCCCTATGTTAATGAATATGGGTATTTCAGGATTGAGTTTTTCCGGTACTGATATAGGAGGATTTACTGGAGATAGTAATGGGGAATTGCTGACAAGATGGACTCAATTAGGAACTTTTATGCCATTTTTTAGAAATCACTCTTCTCTTTACACTAAAAGTCAGGAACCATGGGCTTTTGCTGAAAAATATGAAAAAATAATAAAGAAATTTATTGAATTGCGTTATAAATTTATGCCTCATATTTATAATTTGTTTTATAAAACTTCACAAAAAGGAATACCAGTAATGAGACCACTTTTTATGGAATTTCCTGATGAGCAAAAGGCTTATGAAATATCCTATCAATTTATGGTTGGAGATAGTATTTTAGCTGCTCCAGTTTACGAACCCAAAAAGGATAAGAAGTTAATTTATCTTCCAGAAGGTAACTGGGTTAATTATTTTAGTGATAAAAATTATGAAGGAAAACAATATATTGTCGAAGATACTCCCCTTGCTACTATGCCTTTATATATTAAAAATGGATCTATTTTAGTTATGGGCGAAAAAATAAATTATATTGGGGAAAAAGAAAGAAATTATTTGGAAATTGTAAACTATTTAGATGAAAATATTCCCAAAAATAGCTATACTTTATATGAAGATGATGGAATAAGTTATAATTATCAAGAAGGTAAATATAATTTGAAAAAATTCAGTTATAAGAAATCAAAGGAAAAAATAGAGTTTGATATAAATTATAAAGAAAATAACTATAAAACAGATTATAATAAATATTTAATCAGATTAAAAAATATTAATTTTAAACCTGATAAAATTACCTTTAAAGGTAATAAAGTTAAAGATTGGGAATATAAATTAAAAGAGAATGAATTAACTCTAAAAATTAAAGCAGAAGAAGGAAATATTGTCATTATGTAAATATTTTTAATTTTTTTTAGTGGAGAAGGAGGAATTTATGTTTTGACATAGAAATATAATAATGCAAACGTTTGAATGAAAGAGGGATATTATGAAAAAAATTACTATTAAAGATGTAGCCAATAAAGCCAATGTTTCTCCTTCTACAGTTTCTAGAGTAATAAGTGATAATCCTAATATTAGTCAGGATACTAAAGATAAAGTTAGAAAAATTATGAAGGATTTAAATTATCATCCCAATGCTATAGCCAGAAGTTTAGTAAATCAAAAAACTAATACTTTAGGACTTGTTATGTCTAGACCTACTGAAATGGCGTTTGCAAACCCTTTTTTCTCTGAAGTTATACAGGGAATAGCTCAAAGTACTAAAGAAAGACATTATCATTTAATGATCTCCGCCGCAGAAAATTATAAAACTGAATATGAAGAAACAATAAAATTATACAAAGATGGTAGAGTAGATGGTCTTATATTAATGGCATCCAGAGTTAATGATAAATTAATTAGTTCTTTAAAAGATATTAATTGTCCCTTTGTTTTGATTGGACGCTGTCCTGAATTTACTGATATTCCAAGGGTAGATAATGCAAATATTGAAGCTGCTTATAAAATGACTGATTTTTTAGTTAAAAAAGGTAGTAATAAAATTGCATTAATTTCAGGACCTTCTGATTATATTGTTAGTAGAGATAGAATCAAGGGATATAAAAATGCTTTAGAAGATAATGGTCTTAGTTTTTCAGATGAATTAATAGAATATGCAGAATTTGATTATGATTCTGGTTATAAAGCTACTGAAAAACTATTAAAAAATGATCTATCTAAAGTTGATCATATCTTTGCTCTTGATGATCTCCTTGCAGTTTCTGCAATAAATTGTCTTATTGATAATGGATACAGTATTCCAGAAGATATAGGAGTTGTTGGTTTTAATGACCAACCAATTGCAAAATATATAAACCCCAAACTAACTACTGTTAAAGTTCCTATTCAAGAAATGGGTAAAAAAGCAGCAGAGATGTTAATAAAGATTATTAATGATAAGTCGTATCATGGTGAAGAAATAATTATTCCTACTCAAATTATTTCTCGCCAGACACATCGTGATTAATTACAACCCTAAAAATTAAAAATATAGGGTTGAGTTAATTTAATAAAAATAGGGAGGTATTTTTAAATGAAAAAGTTTTTAGTTTTATCATTAGCTTTTGTTATGTTGTTAGGTTTAACTTCTTTTGCCTCGGCTTCAGAATCAGGAAAATTACTGATTTGGGCAGACGAAAACAGACTTGAGGTAGTAACTGAATTAGCTGGAGAATTTGAAGATGATTATGGAGTACCAGTAGAGGTACAGGAAAAAGCCTTTGGTGATATTAGAGACAGTATGAGAGTGGAAGCTCCATCTGGTGAAGGTCCTGATATTATTGTTGGTGCTCATGATTGGTTGGGTGAATTAGTTACTAATGGTCTAATTAGTCCTATTGATCTATCAGATTTGGAAGATGACTTTATTGAAGTTTCACTTGATGCATTTACCTGGGGAGAAGATACTTATGCAGTTCCTTATGCTATTGAATCTGTAGGTCTAATTTATAATAAGGATCTTGTAGCAACTCCTCCAAAAACCTGGGAAGAGTTTTCTGCCCTTGTAAAAGAACATACTAATAAAGAAGAAGAAAAGTATGGATTTGTTATGCCTCAACCTGATCCATTCCACACCTATCCATTTATGAGTGCAATGGGTGGTTATGTATTTGGTATGGAAGATGGAGTATATAATCCAGATGACATTGGTTTAAATAATGAAGGAGCAGTTGCAGGGTTAGAGAAACTTAATAGCCTTTATGCAGATGGATACGTTCCTTATCTAGATTATCAAACAATGGCTTCACTTTTCAAAAGTGGAGATGCTGCTATGATGCTTACTGGTCCATGGGAATTTGGTAATCTTGAAGAAGCTGGAATCAATTATGGTTTTGCACAACTTCCATCTATGGAAGGTCAGTCTCCTAAACCATTTTCTTCTGTTCACGGATTTATGATGAGTGCCTTTAGTGAAAATAAAATGTTAGCACAGGCCTTTATCCGTAACTTTATTGCAAGAGAAGATACAATGATTGAATTATATGAAAAAGGTGGAAGACCTCCTGTATATAAACCAGCTATAGAAGTTGCACAGGAAGATCCACAAACTGCTGGAGTTCTAGAGAGTGCTAGAGAAAGTATGCCAATGCCCAGTATACCAGAAATGAATGCTGTTTGGGCAGCCTGGGAAGATGCTCTAGAAGTTGTATTAAATCAAAAACAGGATGTAAAACCTGCACTTGATAATGCTGTTGAACAAATTAAAGATTCCTTAGAGCAGAGTGCTGAATAAATAATTTGAATAGCTAGTAAATTTATAATACCGGCCCTATTTTAGGGCCGGTAGATTTTAAAGGGGAGGGTAACCTTGAATATACAAGATAATATGTGGAAGTATTTATTTAAAATAATATTTTTAGGTATAATGGATGCCTTATCTATCTGGAGTGCAGTAATATTATATAATGATTCAGCTTATTTATTATTAATTGGACTTATAATTGTAGTAGGAGCTATAAATATAGTATATTTAATAGATAAAGCTTACCCTATGCGTTACATATTACCAGGAACTATATTTATGGTCATATTTGTAGTTTATCCTATTTTTTATACTGTATATATATCTTTTACTAATTATGGAACAGGAAATATTTTAAGTAAACAACAGGTAGTCAATCAACTGGAAAATCGTTATTTTAGTCCTCAGGATGCAGAAGAATTTAGTTTTAGTACTTTTAAATTAGAAAATGAAAAAGAATTTATTTTACTTTTTGAAAATGAAGAGGGAGAACGTTTTGTTGGTTTTGAAAATGAATTAATACCTATTAATGATTTTGATCAAGATATTGTAGATTCTGATAATGATGGAAAAATTGATGAAATAGCTGGTTATAAAAGACTTCCGCAAATGCAGTTATTTCAACACTTAAGTTCTTTACAGGATTTGGAATATGAAATAAATGATAGAATATTAAGGATGAAAAACACAGAATATTTCTCTTCTTATATCCGGCAATATAAATATGATGAAGATAAAGATCAGTTAATTAGCTTAAGAACCAATAAGGTTTATAATCCTTCTGAAAATGGATATTTTAAGGCTAATGATGGTGAAAGATTAACACCTGGTTTTAGAACTAATATTGGCTGGAAAAATTATAAGAAATTATTAACTGATGATCGAGTATTTAATCCATTTTTAAGAGTATTTATCTGGACATTTGAATGGGCAATTTTAAGTGTATTTTTAACTTTTAGTTTAGGATTATTTATGGCAATTTTATTAAATGATAAAAATTTAAGATTCAGGAAAATATATAGAGTTATATTGATTTTACCTTATGCAATACCTGGTTTTATTTCTGTTCTTGTCTGGAGAGGATTATTTAATGCAGAAGTTGGGGCTGTGAATAACTTATTACAGTTTTTCTCAATAGGTGGTATCCAGTGGATGCAACATCCAGTCTGGGCTAAGGTAGCTTTACTTATAGTTAACCTCTGGATGGGTTTTCCTTATATGATGTTAATTGCTTTAGGTTCTCTGCAAAGTATATCAGATACCTTATATGAAGCTGCTGCAATTGATGGTGCTTCAGTCTGGCAGAAATTCCGTCACATTACTCTACCATTATTATTAGTTAGTTTAGGACCACTTTTGATTTCATCATTTGCCTTTAATTTTAATAATTTCAATGTAATTTACCTATTTAATGAAGGTGGACCGGCAATTCCAGGTGCTCAAACTCCGGCTGGTGCTACAGATATTCTAATCTCCTATACTTATAGGCTATCATTTGCAACCGGGAGAGGTTCTGACTTTGGACTGGCAAGTACTGTAGCTTTATTTATTTTTATGATAACTGCTACAATAACCTGGTTTAACTTCAAATACACAGGTGCTCTAGAGGATGTGAAAGAAAATGAATAATAATTATGAATCAAAAACTGTAAGATTAATAAGGCATTTAATTATTTTACTGGTAATCGCATTTGTGTTTTTTCCTATTGTCTGGACTTTATCAGCTTCTTTAAATCCAGCAAATACAATAGTTGGACAAAAAATAATACCTGATAATGCTTCTCTGGTTCATTATAAAGAAATATTTACAAGTGATACTCATCCTTTTATGCTCTGGATGTGGAATAGTATTAAGATCTCTTTAATAACAGCTTTCTTTTCTGTATCAATGACTGCCTTAGCTGCATATCCATTTTCTAGATTCCATTTTACTGGAAGAAGAAATGGTTTATTTATGATTTTATTAATTCAGATATTTCCTCAAATGCTGGCTATGGTAGCTATCTATTTACTATTTTTAAATATCCAGAATTATATACCTTCAATAGGCCTTAATACACATACAGCATTAGTTTTAACCTACTTAGGTGGTTCGATTGGGGTTAATACCTGGCTTATGAAAGGTTATTTAGATACGATTCCTCGTTCTTTAGAAGAAGCGGCTTATATAGATGGAGCCAGTCGTTTTCAGGCATTTGTCCAGATTATTTTACCATTAGCCAGACCTATTTTATCAGTACTTTTTGTTTTACAGTTTATTAGGACTTATTCAGAGTATATTCTGGCCAGTATACTATTAAATGGTACAGAAAAATTTACACTTGCAGTAGGTTTACAGATGTTTATTTCTGATATGTATGGTAAAAGAATGGGAGTATTTTCTGCTGCAGCCTTAATTGGTGCTATTCCAATCGTTATTTTATTTATGCTCTTTCAGGATTATATTGTTCATGGTTTAACCGGTGGAGGAGTAAAAGAATAAGATATAAAAGGAGTTTTAGTTAATGATAAAATCAGCAATTGAACATAAAAGTTATAGTAATTATGCCTTTCCTATAGATGAAAATACTTTAAAATTAAGAATTAAAGCTGCTAAAAATGATATAAAAAGTGTAAAAGTTATTTATGGAACTCGCTTTGTGTTTGATGGTCGGGAACCATTAAAAGTAAAGGAAATGAAATTAAAAACAAGCTCTGAAGTTAATGACTTTTTTGAGACCACAATTGAACTTGAAGATCCAAGATTTCGTTATCACTTCTTATTAGATGATGGCGAAAATAAGAGATGGTATAATGAAAAAGGATTTTCAAAAAATAGGCCACGTGGTGGAAAGAGTGGATTTTTTCAGTATTCTTTAATATCTAATGATGATCTACTTGATAGACCTGATTGGCTTGACGAAGCAGTAGTTTATCAAATATTTCCAGAAAGATTTAATAATGGAAACTCAGATCTGGATCCAGCTAATTTAAAAAACTGGGGTGATTTACCTAAAAGAGATTCGTTTTTTGGGGGAGATCTACAGGGAATTTATGATAAGCTTGACTATCTTAAAGATCTAGGAGTAAATACTATATATTTGACTCCTATTTTTGAATCTCTTTCTAACCACAAATACAATATAGATGATTATCTAAAAATAGATGAACATTTTGGTGATGAAGAAATTTTTGAAAAGCTTGTTAATAAAGCACATGATAAAGATATGAAAATAATTTTAGATGCTGTTTTTAATCACTCTGGATTTAATTTTTTTGCCTTTGAAGATTTAAGAAAAAGAGGTGAAAACTCTAAATATAAAGACTGGTATATATATGATTCTTTACCACTTCAAACTGAAATACCGGTTAATTATGAAACTTTTGCCCGAAATATACCGAATCTGCCAAAATTAGATACTGCTAATAAAGAAGTTCAGGATTATCTTTTAAAAGTTACTGAATATTGGATGAAAAATTTTGATATTGATGGCTGGAGACTTGATGTTGCAGATGAGGTTGATTCATCTTTCTGGCGAAGATTCCGGAAAAAAGTAAAATCTTTAGATAAAGATGCCTATATTATTGGTGAAGTCTGGCATAGTGGGATGAAATGGTTACAGGGAAATCAATTTGATGCTATTATGAATTATTCTTTTACTGAAGCAGTTATTGACTTTATTGCTAGGGATAAAATTGGCCCATCAGAATTTGATAATAGATTGGCTTTAAATCGAATGAATTATCGTGAAGATATTACTAATTCTTTATTAAATCTTCTTGACAGTCATGACACACCTCGTATTTTAAGACACTGTAATGAAGATAAAGACAAAATGAAACTTGCTGTATTATTCCAGATGACCTATCCCGGAGTACCTATGGTTTTATATGGAGATGAATTAGGTTTAACAGGAGGAGATGATCCTGATAGTAGGAGATGTATGCCCTGGGATGATGATAAAGCAGATTATGATTTAAGAGCTTATTATAAAAAGTTAATTAAGATAAGAAAAAATAATAAGATATTACAAAAAGGTGAATTTGAAAGTTTTGTCATTAATGAGGCTAAAAATATATATTCTTTTAAAAGAAAATTAGAGGATAGGGAAGTTATTGTAATTATAAATAATAATCCTGAAAAAAGAGAAATATGTTTAAGAAGTCAAAATAAAAATTATATAGATTTACTAACTAACAAAAACTATAAAAACAATGATGAAAAAATAAAATTAGTGATGAAACCATATCAGGGAATGATTTTAGAATAATCTTTAATTAATTTTTAATAAATTTTTAATTACAAGTTAATAATTATCTGTTATAATATAAGTAAAACAAATGAGAGGTGATAGTAATGAAAAAGTTACGTAACAAAATTACTAAAAATCAATTCTCTTATCTACTTATATTATTGTTAGTTGTAAGTGCCTTAACAGTTTTTAGTTTAAATACTTATGCTCAGGATGATACTCAGCAGGTCCCTACTGATAGGAATATTTTTGCTGATATTGCTGCTGAGACTAATGATGGGGTTGTAAAAGTAACAACTGAAGTTAAAATTGATACAAGTCAAAATCCATACTATAGTGATCCATTTTACAGATACTTTTTTGGAGATCAACTTCCTGAAAGTGATGAACCTAGAACTCGAGAAGGTTATGGTTCTGGATTTATAGTTTCTAAAGAAGGTTATATTGTAACCAATCAACATGTTGTAAATAATGCTGATAATGTAAAGGTGACTATTAATGGTTTTGATGATCCAGTACCAGCTGAAATTGCTTGGTCAGATTTTAATTTAGATCTTGCAGTTTTAAAAGTTGATGTTGAAAAAGATTTAACAGTTTTAGAATTAGGTAATTCAGATAATCTAAGACCGGGAGATTGGGCGGTAGCCATAGGTAATCCTTTCGGCTTTGAACATACTGTAACTGCTGGAGTTATTAGTGCACTTGGAAGACCTATAAAGGTTCCTACAAATACTGGACAAATTAGAGAATACACTAATTTAATCCAACTTGATGCTGCAATCAATCCTGGTAATAGTGGAGGACCATTACTTAACATTGATGGGGAAGTTATTGGGATTAATACTGCTGTAAGTTCTCAGGGCCAGGGAATAGGATTTGCGATCCCTGTAAATGAAATAAAAGGTATAATAAATGAATTAAAACGTACTGGTGAAGTAACCAGACCATGGCTTGGAGTTTCTTTTAGAGGAATTAATGAGGATATAAAAGAATACTTTAAGTTAGATAATACCAAAGGTGTTCTTGTAATGGGAACTGTTAAAGATAGTCCTGCAGCCAAAGCTGGATTACAAAAATATGATATAATCAAAGAAATTGATCAACAGCCAATAGAAGGTACTGATGATTTAGTAGAAATAATTAATAACAAAGAAATTGGCGAAAAGATAATGATTAGAGTTATTAGAAATGGTGAATCTGAAGTTATGTTTGCTGAAATAGGCAAAAGACCTGATAGAATGTAATATTATAATTTAACCCTCTACCACCTAAGGTAGAGGGTTTGCAATTTTGCATAATTAATTCTAGTTTTTTGCAAAAATAAAAGTTTTTTGCTAAAATTATTACAGAAGTATAGAGAGGTGATAACTATTAGTAATTCAATTTCTGAAGAAGATAAAAAGAATTTAATTACAAGGCTTAGAAGGATCGAAGGACAGATTAGAGGTTTGCAGAGAATGATAGATGAAGAAAAATATTGTGTTGATATTTTGACTCAGGTTGAAGCCAGTCGTGGTGCTTTAAGAAAAGTAGCTTTAAAGGTCCTCGATAGTCATATAAATGGATGTGTGCAGAGAGCCATAAAAAATGAAGAAGGAGAAAATGAAATAATTGATGAATTAATGGATGTTATAGAAAAATTTTCTGATTAATTTTAATATATCTAATTTTAGAGGATGTGATTTTTTTGCTTATTGGTTTAATAAATTTTGATTTATATCTTCCTATGGTATCATCACTTAAAGAAAAAAGAAGTATTATAAAAAGTTTAATAGATAAGAGTAGAAATAAATTTAATTTAGCTGTCTCTGAAACTGATGATAATGACCTCTGGAAAAATGCCAATATTAGTGCGGTTACTGTAAGTAATGAAAGAAAATATATTGATAGTCTTTTTTCAAAATATGTTAATTTTATTGATGAAAATACTGAAGTTGAATTAAGAGATTATAAAGTTGAAATTTTTTAGAAGACCAGATGGAGGTAAACTATGTCTAAAATACTGATTGTTGAAGATGAAAAGAAAATAGCCAGAATTATGGAATTAGAGATTACTCATGAAGGCTATGAGGCAGAAGTAGTTTATAATGGTAAAGATGGTATAGAAGAATTAAAAAATGACGATTATGATTTATTAATTTTAGATATAATGTTACCAGGTTTAGATGGAATAGAAGTTTGTAATAGAATAAGAAAATTTTCTGAAATACCGATAATTATGGTTACAGCTAAAGACAGTACCAGAGATAAGGTCAAAGGACTTGACACAGGTGCTGATGATTATATTACTAAACCTTTTGAAGCTGAAGAATTAATGGCCAGAATCAGGGCTCAACTTAGAAGAGAAAAGGATAATGAAAAAAATGCTGAAAAAAATATTTTAAAAATAGATGATTTAGTTATGGATAAAGATAAATATACTGTTAGTAGAGAAGGAGATAATATTGAGTTAACAAAAAAGGAATATGATTTATTAAAATATTTTCTAGAAAATAAAGATATTGTTCTTTCGCGTGACCAACTTTTGGAAGCAGTTTGGGGTTATGATTATGTAGGTCAAACTAATATTGTTGATGTATATATAAGATATTTGCGATCAAAAATTGATGATCCCTATGATAAAAAACTTATAAAAACTGTAAGAGGGGTTGGCTATGTTATCAGAGATGAAGAAAATGTTTAATTTTAACTGGCCTAAAAAAATATCCTGGAAACTTAGTTTGGTATATACCTTGATTTTTTTATTTGTACTTTTAGTACTAAATGGTACAGCTTATTATATGTTAAATAATTATGTACACAGTAGTATAAAGGAAAGTGTTAATAATACTTTAAACTATATATTACCTAAATTACGAGGTGTTGATAGAAATAGCTTTGATTATGGAGCAGCTATCTTACTTGAAGACATTAGTAAAAGTGAAGAAGATGTATATTTTCGAATAGTTGATTATAACAAAGAAACGGTTGCTCAATCAAATATGTTAGAAGGAATGGATTTGCCTTTAAAAGATGGTAACCTGGAAATAAATAAAGGTAAAAAAACTTATTTTCTGAGAACTGTCACTATTTCAAAATATGGATATTTAAATGGGTATCTCCAGGTAGTAAAAGATGTAACTATTGAATATAGTGTTTTAAATAGGTTATTGATATTTTTAAGTATTAGCAGTATAGGTGGTGGTTTAGTTGCCCTTTTAGTTGGATTTTTTATTACCAAAAAATCAATGAAACCTGTTAAAGAAATGTCAAAAACAGCTCGAAAAATTAGTGGTAGTGATCTCAGTAAGAGGTTGGAAGTCACAAATACTAATGATGAATTGGCTGAATTAGCAGAAACATTCAATTCTATGCTTGATCGTCTGGAAAAGGCATTTAAAAAACAGGAACAGTTTGTATCTGATGCTTCTCATGAATTAAGAACTCCTATTTCAATAATAAAAGGTTATATTAATATTTTAGATCGCTGGGGAAAAGAAGATAAAGAAATTAAGGAAGAAGCTGTTGAGTCAATCAAATCTGAAATACAGAGTATGAATGATTTAATAGAATCTTTATTATTTTTAGCTAGAGGTGATCTTGCCGAGATAGAGCCATCTTATGAAAGATTTTATTTTAATAATGTTGTAGAAGAAATAATTAAAGAAAATAAAATTTTAGATAAAGATATAAATTATAAATATATAGAAAAAGATCGAGTTGAAATTTATGCTGATAAATTATTAATTAAACAATTATTACGGATTTTTATTGAAAATAGTAGAAAGTATACAGGTGATGGTGGAAATATAGTTATAGAAAGTGAAGAAATCGAAAATAATATAAAAATCACTATTAAGGATGATGGTAAAGGAATTCCCAAGAAGGATATTCCTCATATTTTTGATAGATTTTATAAAATTGATAAGTCACGATCAGATGAAAAAGGTAGTAGTGGTTTAGGTCTTTCGATCGCCATGAAAATTGTTGAACTTCATAATGGTGATATTGATGTTGAAAGTGAAGTAGGAGAAGGTACAAAAATAACTATCTTCATCCCTCTTGAAAATAAATAAATTTATTAGGAGGAACAATAATTGCTACAATTAAATTTTGATAATAGAAAAGACCTTGAGTTGGAAAATTTAATTCTTGATTATAATGGTACTATTGCTTTTCAAGGAAAAACTATTGCTGGGGTTAAAGAAAAACTGTCAAAATTAAGTGAAATTTTAGATATATATATAGTTACAGCAGATACTTATGGTACAGTAAGAGAAGAATTTAAAGACCATTCTATCAATATAGAAATAACAGGTGATAAACTTACAGGAACTAAATATAAAAAAGAATTTGTTGAAAATCTTGGTGCTGTTAAAACCATAAGTATTGGAAATGGAGCAAATGACAGATTAATGTTGAAAGAATCTGGTCTTTCGCTTGTAATTATTGGGGGAGAAGGTGCTTCACTTAATACAGTTTTAAAAGCTGATATTCTGGTCAGAGATATTTTAGAAGGTCTTGATTTATTATTAAACACTGATAGCTTAAAAGCTACTTTAAGAAGGTAGGAGGTCAGGATTGTTATGAAGATTAATACTTTAAATATGTTTGTAAAATTAATTGACACAGGCAGCTATTCAAAGGTAGCAGAAAAATTAGATTTAACTCAACCGGCA
>DATFIM010000124.1 GCA_035270125.1 Halanaerobiales bacterium
TTGAAGGAGATGATAAATAATGGCTGATAAAGATTTTGTGCAATTACAGGAAAATTTACATAATCATACTGAAGATTTGGTATTAGAAGAATTAGAAAATATATTAAGCAAGGATAAATTCTCTCATGTATGCCAGTGTGAACAATGTTTATTAGATATGGCATCTTTTACTTTAAATAGAATACCTGCAAAATATATCGCAAGTCATACTGGAAGCATTCATGCTAAATTAAATGAATTTGAGCAACAATATATGGTAGATATCACTTCTACTATAACTAAAGCCATCCAGATAGTTGCTAAAAATCCAAGACATAATGAGAAATAAACAAAGTCAAAAGGGCACGGTTAACTAAAACCGTACCCTTTTTTTAAGTTTATTTGATTTAATTTTTAAACATAAAGTCTTTCAAAAATATCTCTTAAATGCTTATTTTCTCTCAAAATTTCAAGAGAAATTTCAGCATGTCCTTTAGTATAACCATTTCCTACTATCATTTCTACATCTTTACCTACACCTTCAGCACCTAAGGCCGCTTTTGTAAAGCTTGTTGCCATACTGAAGAAATAGACTAATCCTCCATCTTTAGTTGGAAGAATTGAACCCATTTCTGTATTAGGTATGTTTACATTATTGATTACTACATCAACTAACTCACCATCAGTGGCTTCCTGTACTAACTCAAGAACTTCAAGTGGGTTAGTAGCATCTCCCTGTAAAACTTCATCTGCCAATCCAAGTTCTTCTATTCTTTCAGTACTGGAATCACTATGGCCCATTCCGAGAACTTTTCCTGTTACTCCTGCTCTCTTATGAGCTTCATGGAGACAGAGCATACCTGACTTTCCTCCAGCACCTATAATTAGAACATTATCTCCAGGTTCAACTAATTTAGCAGTTTGAGCTGCTGCTCCTGCTACATCAAGTACAGCTAATGCCAATGTTTCTTCCATATCTTCTGGAAGCTTAGCATAAATTCCACTTTCAAAAAGAATTGCTTTTCCATCAATATGCACCTGATCAATATCTTTTTTAACTTCCTTAATCTTATCTATACGAAGAGGTGTCAGTGAAAGAGAGACTAAAGTTGCTATTTTATCTCCAACCTCTATATCTCTATCTTCAAGTGCTGGCCCTATTTTTTCTACAGTACCAATTAACATTCCTCCAGAACCAGTTACTGGGTTATGATGTTTTCCTCTTTCAGCAACTATTTCTTTCATTTTTTCTTTTATTTTGGCTACATCTCCACCAGCTTCTTCTTCAATTTGAGTAAAACTGGCTGAATCAATATTAAGAGTCTGAACATCAATCAAAATCTCATTATCATAAATCTCCATATTATTGTCAATTTTGTCAGCTGGCTGAGGTAAAACTCCTTTTGGTTCTAAAACACGGTGAACTCCATACTTGTTTCCTTTTTTCATAAATTATCACACCTTTCTGATTTTTTAAATTATTTTTATTAAAAAAACAGGGAATATCATTTTTTTATTCCCTGTTTGTTAAACTCAGGTGTCTAAATTATTTAAGACCTAAAATTTCTCTAGCTTCATCAGGAGTAGCAACTTCTCTGCCAAGTTCATCAGCTAATCTTACTATTCTTTCTACCAATTGAGCATTACTTTCAGCTAATTCACCTTTTTTATAATAAATATTATCTTCAAAACCAACTCTGGCATGTCCGCCCATCATAATTGCATGGGTGGCCATTGGAAGTTGATGTCTCCCAACCCCAGCTACTGTCCAACTTGCCTCTTCTGGAATCTGGTCTACCATAAAGCTTAAATTTTTAACTGAGGCTTTCATGGCTCCTGGAACTCCAAGTACAAAATCAAAATGCATATGTTTATTTAAAAGCCCTTTTTTCTTTAGATAAAGAGCATTATGAATATGACCTGGTTCAAAACATTCTAATTCTGGTAAAATATCTAATTTATCCATTTCTTCCGCAAAATTTTTCATAAGTGGTAAATCATTTACAAAAACATCATTACCAAAATTAGTAGTACCACAATCTAAAGTTGCCATTTCTGGTTCTAAATAGACTGGTTGGATTCTTTCTTCCCAACTCATCCCGGCAGCACCACCAGTAGATGGTTGAACAATCGCTTTAACATTTTTTTCTTCCATTGCTTTTAAAGCATCTGCAAAAACTTCTTTGCTTTGAGTTGGATTGCCTTCTTCATCTCGAACATGAACATGAATAATTGAAGCTCCTGCTTCTTCAGCTTTCTTAGCTTCTTCAGCTAATTCTTCAGCTGTGATAGGCAAATTAGGATTGTCTTCTTTAGTAACTTCAGCACCACAAATAGCTGCTGTTATTATTAACTTTTCCATTTATTTAACCCTCCCTAATTTCTCTGCTTATCTTCTGGAACGACACAGGTTCCGCTTGCTTTACATACAACTATAGGCTCTTCAAGTACATCACAGGCTGAATCAGCTTCAGCATCTTCTGCAGGTTTTATAACTTTTTTAGCAACAAACTCCATTTTGCGGGAAGTGTTACCTTTCTCTACAATTTTCCCTGTTGCTTCAATATAATCACCAGCATAAACTGGAGCTGTGAATTCTACATCATCATAGGCTAAAAACAGTCCCTCATCACCATCATTTCTAATAAGAAGTTCTGTAGCAACATCTCCAAACAATTCTAACATTTTCGCCCCATCTACTAAATTACCAGCATAGTGGGCATCATTAGTCCCCATTCTTAATCTAATCATAACTTCTTCCATAATTTATACCTCCTAAAATAATTACACTAATCATTTTCTTCTTCATCAAGTTTTTGGACAATATATGAGGCAACATCAGGTGGAACAGTTCCCGGTCCAAATCCTGCATCAAAACCTAATTCTAGTGCTAATTCATGGGTGATTCTCGGTCCACCTAAAATCAATAAAAACTCATCTCTTAAATCTTCAGCTTCTAATAATTCAACAAGTTCAGTTAAATTTTTAATATGAACATCTTTTTGGGTTACAACCTGTGAAACAAGAATTGCATCAGCATCTTCTGCAACTGCTTTTTCAATAAGTTCTGAGTTAGGTACCTGACTACCCATATTAAAGGCATTAATTTCCGGGTATCTTTCCAATCCATATTCACCAGCATAACCTTTCATGTTCATAATTGCATCAAGTCCAACTGTATGAGCATCAGAACCTGTACAGGCTCCTACTACCGTTACTTTTCTACCAAGTTTTTCTTTAATAAAATCATTGACTTCATAATAACTCATAGTTTCTGTTTCTACTTTTGCTACTTTTATTTTAGTAGCATCTACAGTGTGCTTTAATTTTCCATAAAGAACATGAAAACTAAATCCTTCACCTAAATCCTTCATTTCTACCGCACTTACCTCTTCAAGCCCCATTTTATTAGCCAGCTGCTTGGCAGCTTCACTTGCTTCAAGACTTGCTTCAAGAGGAAGGGTAAAACTAAGCTGAACCTTACCATCATCCATTGTATCTCCATATGGTTTTACTTTTGTCATATCAACTTCCATTAGATATCCAACCCCTCCCTAAATAAATCTAAAAATGGATTATAATAATTTTCTCCTTTTTCAATAACTCCATCTGCACCTTTACCTCCAGTTTTAGGTCTGGAGATATTAGCAAACATACCATCTTCAAGAGCCTGCATTAAACCTTCGTCTGCAATATCTTCTAACATTTCAGTTGTTTCTTTTAATACTTTATCTGCTCTTTGTTGTATTTTTCCATCAGGTTTAAACATAATCTCATCACCAAGATTACGAGCATTATTAAATACATACTGAGCATTTTCAATTGCCAGAGCTCTATCCTGTATAAATGGTGTATGAATAGCTTCTGTTAACATCCCTAAAAGTTGAATACCCTGTCCAGTCATAATTGAAGCTAAGTTGAACATACCATCCATTAAATGTCCTTTGAAAATATCACCTGACATGTATTTTGTGGGAGGCATATATTTTAATGGAGCATCAGGGAAAATTTGACGAATCATTTGAGCCTGAGCAATTTCCATCAAAAATCCATCTTCGATTGTTGGATCCATTTCAAATGCATGACCTAAACCCAATTGTTCAGGTTTTAAACCTGATCTTAAACCTAATTCTTCATTGATAAATTGAGATGCTAAAACAGTATGTGCTTCTTCAACTGCATCAGCAGTAGTCAGATAATTATCTTCACCTGTATTAATTATTACACCAGCATGGGCATTTATCATTCTGGAAAAATACTGGTCAATAAAGGTTCTCTTCATATTTATATCTCTGAATAAAATACCATACATCGAATCATTAAGCATCATATCCAATCTTTCAAAAGCTCCCATTGCTGCTATTTCAGGCATACAAAGTCCAGAACAATAATTAACTAATTGAATATATCGGCCTTCTTCTTTACCAACTTCATCCAGACCTTCTCTCATAATTCTGAAATTTTCCTGAGTGGCATATGTTCCACCAAAACCTTCGGTTGTAGCTCCATAAGGAACATAATCCAGTAAACTTTGAGCAGTACTTCTGATTACAGCAACAATATCTGCTCCTTCTCTGGCTGCAGCTTTAGCCTGTTTTAAATCCTCATAAATATTACCTGTGGCTACTATTACATATAGCCAGGGTTTGGGACCGGTAGGTGTTTCTTCCTGTAATTCATCTCTTTCTCTTCTATTATCAGCAATAGATTCTACACTTTCCTTAGCTAAATCTTCAATTGCATCTTTTATCTCTTTTAAGTCATGTTCTTTCAATTCTGTTAAGTTCAAATTGCCTTCAGCTACTTCTTCAGCAATTTCCTGAGGAGATTTACCAGTTTCAATTACAGCATTACCTATCCAATATGCAATTCCTTTATCTAATTCATCACTTTTAAAAACCTGATCAACAACAACATTAGGTAGTGGAATTTCTTCTTCATCTATTCCATCAATACCAAATAGTCGCGCAACTGTCCTTTCTACACTTGTTGTCGTATTTTCATCAATATGAATTTGAATACCATCCGCAATGTCCTGTGAAGCCTGTCTTGCCCTATCTACTAACTCCTGATCAACATTTAACTTTTCTTGCAAATTAATCACCTCTCTATTGTTTTGTATTTTTCACTCATTATGTCATAGATTGGAATCTCTGATAATTTTGTTTTCAATCCATTTATGATTTTTTCTGAATTTAAAGATGGACTATAAGGACTTGTTGGATTAACTGTAACAGCTAATAAATTAATATTATTTAAAACTTCCAATTTAATTTCTGATTTTTCCAGTAAGTTTAAATTTCTTTTATTCAAAAATACTCTTGTACCATCTCTTACAATCAAATTAATTTCTTTTAGATTAAGATCATAAATTATTTTTTCAGCAAATCTATCAATTAAAGCCCCGTTAATTATTAAAGATTCAATATTTTTATAATCCTTATTTTTTAATTCTTTAATATGACCAAAACTTGTTTCTGATGTTAATGGTTCACTACTTCCATCTTTATAGACTATACCATCCTGATTCTTTGCTAAAAATTCCTTGGCCTTATCTCGCAAACCAGAATCTTTTACCTCAGCAAGAGATAATCGTCGGATTTCATGGAATGTTTTTTTAATCACTAAATCTTCCGTATTTCCCACTACTGCTCCTGTTGCAATTATGAAAGCATCAGTAAGTGCTGGCATTGCAGAACTTCTACGATCAAGAGCTCCATCAATTAAGGTTAAATCAATATCTGATGGCATCATCTCCTTTATTTTTTTAACTCTACTGGAAGAGTTAATACCAACCAGTTCGATATATCCTCCTTTAGTAAAACTTTTATATATATTTACTTCACCCATCAGACTATCTATTCCTGTTCTGGCGATTATATCTGCCTGAATATCACTTTTTTTATAAGCATTATGAGCTGTAACAAAAACAGTGTTAGGTGGAATATAAATCCGAGGTTTTTCCTGGAGGGTAATAGCATCAACCTTTTCTCCATCACGACCATAAGAAATCAAAGCCAAATTTATATTTCTATTTACTGCTTCCTTTACTATTGTGTTTAAGGTTACAGTTTTACCTGCATTTTTTGCCAGTCCGATGATAGCAAGATGTTCAACTTTATTTAAATCTATATATTCTATTAATTTTTTGTTTTTTATAGTAATCCCCCCTTAACTAAATTTCATTTTTTCTGATTTCCATCTTATATATAATGCAATTAGTATGCCACTTCTCAAAAATTAAAGACCTATTAAAAATGGAACCAAAATCGGAACTAAAATAGAAAGAACAGCTCCACTAAAAAATGCAGGAATCACTGTTTCATCTCCCGCAGTCTTTTTAATAACAGGTAAAGTTACATCCATAGTAGTAGCTCCACCTGGGGCAATACCTGTAAGTTTCCCAAAATATTTTACTACAAATGGAAGACTAATTATTGTAATTAATTCTCTGAAAACATTAGCTAAAAAGGCTATTGAACCAAGTTCTACACTATGTAATTTACTCAAAATAACTCCTGAAAGACTGTACCAGCCAAATCCAGCTCCTACAGCTGCAGCTTCATTTGAAGCCAGACCTATAAAAAATCCTACAATAATAGCACCTACTATACTACCAACCGCAATCAAAAATGGTAAAGCTAAAATTTGCCATCCTAAATTTTTTAACTGGGCAAATATCTCTTTGTTTTTACCTAAATCTACTCCAACTCCAAAAAGAAGAGCAGCCAGAGCATAAGTAGTTATTTTATCCATAATATCCAATAAACTTTCGGGTAAAAAGAAAAGCCCAATTAAAATTCCAAAAATTACTGAAGCTACAATCATATAAGTCATATAGTGGTCACTTTCTTCTTCTATCTTATCTTCTTTTAACTTTTCATTTTTACTTTTTTCTTCAATTTTTGCTTCAAAACGAAGACTGAAAATTTTCACTAAAAACAGGCTCCCCATTATACTCCCTACAGCCATAAAAAAAGCCTGTAAACCTATCTGATCTAACTGATTTAATATCTCAGAATCCATACCAATTTTAGCTCCCATAGAAGCAAGAAGAATTATCAGACCAAAAGTTGTTATATAACCTGCTAATTTAAAGATCCAATCTCCAAAAAATTTAAAATATCCTATTAAAAAACCTGTTAATAAAAATGCAATTATTAGTCCCATATTCATACTAAAAATCACCCTTTTTAATATTATATTTTTTTATTTTATATTGTAATGATTGTCTTGAGATACTTAAATTTCTTGCCGCTTCACTTATATTACCTTCAGCTCGCTCTAAAGATTTTTTTATAAGTTTAACTTCTAAATTTTCCATTACTTCCTCTAAAGGAGGTAATTCATCTTCTTTAATTGAATTACAATCAAGACCAACTGGTGAAAGATCTATATTATTTAATCTTTCTCTAATATATCTTGGAAGAATTTCATGTGTTATTTTATTTTCATTCTGCACCATATTAAAAGCACTTTCAATAACATGTTGTAATTCTCTTACATTACCGGGCCAACTATAATTTAAAAAAGTATTAATCACTTTTTCGTCAATTTCTTTAATATTTTTCGAAAATTTTTGATTATATTTTTCCAGAAAATAATCAACAAGAACTGATATATCTTCTTCTCTTTTACGGAGAGGAGGAATTTCAATATAAACAACACTTAATCTATAAAACAAATCTTCCCGAAGTTTATTTTCTGAAAACGCTTTATCAGGGTGAGTATTCATAGTTGTAATAACTCTGACATCGACTTTCTTTTCCTTTTGGCCGCCTACTCTTCTTACTTTCTTTTCCTGGAGCACTCTTAATAACTTAGCCTGTAAGGAAAGATCCATTGAATTTATTTCATCAAGTAAAATTGTACCTCCATTAGCCTGTTCAAATAAACCGGCTCTACTCTTAGCCCCGGTAAACCCGCCTTTTTGAGTACCAAAAAGTAAACCTTCTAATAAATCTTTAGGTAAAGCAGCACAATTTTGGGCAATAAAAGGCTTATCTGACCTTTTACTTGCATTATGAATACTTTGAGCAAAAAGTTCTTTTCCTGTTCCAGTTTCTCCATATAACAAAACTGAAGAATCACTACCGGCTGCTCTCATTGCTTCTCTCAAAGTTATTTTAAAAACTTCATCTTCTCCAATTATATCTTTAAAAGTATAAGTTGTATTATTATCTTTTTTTATTTGTGTTTTTTCATTTTTGGATTTTTGCTGACCTACATTAATTTTAGCTCTTAAATCACTTACATTTTCTACTAATTCTTCTAAAAGAGTTATATCTCTTGAAATCTCCATTGCTCCCATCTCACCAGTACTTAACTTTAAGGGTACAGTTTTATTAACAGTAGTAATTCTTTTTCCCTTAGTATTAATAAATGTCTGTTGAGTCTTTTCTATTGATTCCCCGGTTTTTATTGTTTGCATCAGGGTGCTTGTTTCTAAAGTTAAAGAAGGATATACTTCAAATAAATTTTTTCCTATTACTTCTTCAGGTTCAAGGCCATCTATTTCAGATACTTTTTTATTATAGGCAATAGTTGTACCTTCTCTATCCACAATATGAATCCCCTCATCTAAAGAGTCCAGAATCATATTTAAATTTTTGTTATTTACAAATTTTTCTATTTCGTCTTTTAACATAATAAATTGTCCTCCTTATTTTATACCTTTCTCTATTTATATTTAATATCCTTTATTTTTAGCAAAATTTTTTTCAGAGATGCAAATTATTTTTCGAAATTATTTTTGCTATATCAATTAATTAAATGGTATAATTATTGCATCAGTTAATATAATGAAAGGAGTTGTCGAAAAATGAAATTATTTATTAACGCAAATCTCATCTCCTCTGCTTTTGCAGAACAGAAACTGTCGAGTTTTGTTGTTAACAATAAAGGAAAAATAGTGGAAAAAGGCAAAAAAAGTAAGCTAAAAGAAAAATATCCTAAAGCTAAAATAAAAGATTTGGAAGAGAAAACAGTAATTCCCGGTTTAAATGACTCACATCTGCACTTATTTCAATATGGACTTGCAAAAAGTAAAATAGATCTTTCAGAAACAACTTCAATAAAAGAGATTCAAGAAAAAGTGAAAAATTATATTGCTAATAATGAGTTAAAAGAAAATGAATGGATTGAAGGTAAAGGTTGGAATGATGAAAATTTTGATAATCCTGCTTTTCCAACTTCTGATGACTTAGATGAAATTTCTGAAGAACATCCTATAATTTTAAAAAGAACCTGTTTTCATGTAGCAGCTGTAAATTCAAAAGCTCTGCAATTTTGTAATATAGATAAAAACACACCTGATCCTGAAGGAGGAGAATTAGGAAAAGATAATAAAGGAAAACCAAATGGTTTGCTTTATGATGAGGCTATTGAACTAATTGAAAATATGATTCCTCAAAAAGAAGTTGATGAAATAAAAAAGATTTTAAAAGAAAGTTTTAATGATGCCCTTAAAACAGGTTTAACTTCATTACAGGTAGATGATTTTTTCAATATTGAAAATCCAGAAAAAGTACTTGAAGCTTATCTAGAATTGAGAGAAAATAATGAAATCCCATTGAGAATAAACCTTCAAATGAGAATTCCTTCTAAAAAGAAAATGGATGAATTTGAAAAAAGAGGTCTAATCACTGGATATGGAGATGATTATTTTAAAATAGGTCCAGTTAAATTTGTACTTGATGGTTCACTCGGGGCCAGAACAGCAGCCCTTAAAGAACCATATAATGACAAAAAATCTACTAAAGGAAAAAAACTATATAAACAGGATAAATTTAATGAAATATGTAAATATGCAGCAGATAAAGATTTTCAGATTGCTGTCCATGCCATTGGCGATAAGGCAATTGAAATGGCTTTAACTGGTTTTGATTATGCCTATGAAAATGATCAAATTGCTACTAATAATAGGCCTATAATTGTACATGCTCAGATAAGTAATAATAATTTAAACAATGAGATGAAAAACAAAGGAATTATTGCTTCAATTCAGCCAATATTTCTCAAATCAGACTGGCAGGCAATTGAAAATCGGGTTGGCAAAAATAGAAGTAAGATGAGTTATCCCTGGAAGAGTTATTATGACAAAGGTATAAGTCTTTCTGGAAGTTCAGATGCTCCTATTGAACCTTTTAATCCCTTCTTAGGTATTTATGCAGCTGTTACAAGACAGGATTTTAATGAAAAACCTAAAGATGGCTGGAAACCAAAAGAAAAAATGAGTATAGCTGAAGCCTTAGAAATTTTTACAAAAGGCAGTGCTTACCAATCTTTTGAAGAAGATATTAAAGGCAATTTAGAAACAGGGAAGCTTGCAGATTTTCTGGTAATAGATAGAAATATTAAAAAAATTGATAAAAATAAAATAAAAGATATTCAAGTTTTAGAAACTTATGTAGGCGGAAATTTAGTATATCAAAAATAAAAAAATTTAAAGGTGGATGAATAATCTCATCCACCTTTTTTTATATATTACTCAAATTTTTATTGTTCATAAGTTTTATATACATACTCTGAAGTCATTACTGCAAGCATTGCCCCATAATCAAGACTAAATTCTAATTCATCTCCAACCTGAAAATTTCTATTTATCTCTGTCAAATCAACTAATAAATGATCACTGCTTGCTCCAATAATCTCTGCGTTTTCAAGCATTGGAGTTAAACCATCTACTTTAACATCCTGTCTGCCTATAGCTAAAATTGCTCTTAACCTAATTCCTTTATCTTCAAATTGTGGTTTATTACCAAAGGCATCATGCCCAATTTTTCCCTTTGGCACTGAAGGTTTTTCTTTTAATTCTATAATTTTAGCACTTAAAGTGAAATTATCCTGATTTTGTCCTTTTATTTTTCTTTGATGCGTAATATCTGTTCCCTGTAATATACCTTCACCTATTCTAAAATTAGTTATACCCTCTGGTAATTGATCATTATCAATTAATTTACTGGTAGCTGTATTCCCACCTGAAATTAATGGTAATTTAATATTAAATTCTTTTTCTAATTTTTCCTTCAAATCAACTAAAATTTTAGTATTTTCTTTTGAAGGTAATACCCCTCCATAACAACCTACATTTGTCCCAATTCCTTTTATATCTATTGCTTCTAAATCAACAATTTGTGCAAAAAATTCTTCTAAATCATCAGGTAGTACTCCTTCTCTTAAATCTCCTACATCTACCATAACTATTATTCCCTGCTTTTTGCCTTTACTTTTAGCTTTATTGTTTAAAGCTTTTATCGTTTTTAATTCACTAATTAAAGTAATATCTACATCTTCAACTACTTCTTCAACTTCACTTAGTTGAGGTAAACGAAGTAAAACCATTTCTTCTTCAAATCCTGCTTCCCGTAATTTCTTAATATTTTTTATCCTTGAATCTCCTATTGATTTAACTCCTCCTCTAATAAAAGCAGAAGCTACTTTTAAATCTCCAGCCGAACCTTTAACAACCCCGGTTAGTTTAATATCTTTTTTTTCACACTTTTCTACCATATTATTTGCATTTTCTTCAATATTTTTTAATTTGATATTTACTCTTGGTGTTTTCATAAAATATTTCCTCCTTAATCTAAGAATATTTATGCAAATTATTTTGCAATATGAAAAATATTTTTACATAAATTCCTAGTTTGCTATTTAAAATGTCAAAAAGTTTGCTCTTTAATTAAAGTTTACAACCTTTTTATAAATTAAAATTGGAACAATAATTGCATCTATATTATGATGAGTAATAATTTCACGACATTATTATAACATTTTTTAAACATTTTATCTAATCTAAGGAGGATTTCAAATGAGAGATTACCATGATATAAGTTTATGGGAAGATGTAAGTGAAGATGAATGGAAAGACTGGAAATGGCAGGTTAGAAATCGAATTACTGATGTAGAAGATCTTAAAAAAGTTGTAGATCTCACAGAAAAAGAAGAACAAGAGGTAACAGATGTAATGGGCAAATTGAGAATGGCAATAACACCTTATTATGCCCACTTAATGGATCCCCAGGACAGAGATTGTCCAATCAGAATGCAGGCTGTACCTGTTGAGAAAGAGTTAAATCTTGGTGAAGCTGATATGGAAGACCCACTTCACGAAGAAGTAGATTCACCTGTAGATAACCTAACACATCGTTATCCAGATAGAGTGCTACTACTAATTACTGACCAGTGCTCCATGTATTGCCGTCACTGTACAAGAAGAAGATTTGCCGGTCAGAAAGATAAAGCAGTACCAATGGAACAAATTGATAAAGCAATAGATTATATTAAAGAACATGACGAAATTAGAGATGTTTTATTATCTGGCGGAGATGCTTTACTCATTTCTAATGATAAGCTTGAAGAAATCATTCAAAAATTATATGCTATTCCACATGTAGAAATGATTAGAATTGGTTCCAGAACACCAGTCGTTATGCCTCAGAGAATTACTGATGATCTGGTAAACATGCTCAAAAAATATCATCCTCTATATGTAAATATTCAATTTAATCATCCAAAAGAAATCACTGAAGAATCAGCTGCTGCCTGTGCTAAGCTGGTTGACAATGGTATTCCGGTAGGCAACCAGACTGTATTATTAAAAGGTGTTAACTCCCAACCAAAAACTATGAAAAAATTAATGCAAAATTTATTGCAGATAAGAGTTAAGCCTTATTATATTTATCAATGTGACCTTTCTCAGGGAATTGAACACTTCAGAACCCCGGTTAGCCGTGGATTGGAAATAATGGAAGCCCTTCGAGGTCATACTTCAGGTTTAGCTGTTCCAACCTTTGTTGTTGACGCACCTGGTGGTGGCGGAAAAACACCTCTCAGTCCAAATTATTTAATTTCAATGGCTGAAGATAAGATTATTATGAGAAACTATGAAGGTAAGGTATTTGCTTATACAGAACCTGGTTATGATCATAATGATCATATAGCTGCAGACCTCAATGAAGGGGTAAGTGAACTGGCAGCAAGTGATAGATATTCTTTAGATGAAGAAGAATAATCAAACCTAAATATTTATAACAATTAAAATAATTAAAGGCCCTAGTTAACTAGGGCCTTTTTTTACATCAAAACAAATTTTCTGTTTTATTGATATTTTAATTATTCACCTTTAAATTCAACAGAATCTTTATTCAAAAATGCTTCCATTCCATTTTTTTGGTCTTCAGTACTAAAACAATATGAAAAAGCCTGAGTTTCATAAGAAATACCCTCTTCAATACTTCTACCTCGACTATAATTAACTGCTTCTTTTGTCATTTTTACAGCCTGCGGAGCATTTCCAGCAATATCTTCAGCTACTTCATATACTTTATTCATAAGCTCATCCTGTTTTACAACTTCATTAACAAGACCTAATTTTTTTGCTTTTTCAGCCCCAATGTTTTTTGCAGTAAAGAGAATTTCTTTAGCTTTTGCTTCACCAATAATTTTACTGAGGCGTTGAGTACCTCCAAAACCAGCAATTATTCCAAGACCAACTTCAGGCTGGCCAAATTTAGCATTATCAGAGGCAAATCTCATATCACAGGCTAAGGCAAGTTCATTACCTCCACCTAAAGCAAAACCATTTACTGCTGCAACAACCGGTTTGGAACATTTTTCAATCATATTAAAAGCTTTATGTCCTGATTCAGCAAATTTTTTGGCCTGAATACTATTTTTATCTTTCATTTCAGAAATATCTGCACCTGCAACAAAAGCTTTTTCACCGGCTCCTGTTAAAATAATAACCCTTGTTTCTTCATCATTATCTAGCTTTTGAAATGCTTTTTCTAAGTCTTTTAATACATTACTATTAAGCGCATTGAGTACTTTAGGCCTGTTTATTTTTACTTCTGTAATATTATCTTTTTTATCTATTTTTAAATTATCAAAATCCATTATAATCCCCCTTTATTAATAACTATAAAATCCTTCTCCAGTTTTTCGACCTAACTGGTTAGCTCTAACTTTCTTTTTAAGTAAAGGGCACGGTCTATATTTTGAATCTCCAAATTCGTCATATAGGGTCTCCATTATAGCAAGGCATACATCAAGACCTATCATATCACCTAAGGCTAAAGGTCCAATTGGATGATTGGCACCTAATTTCATGGCAGTATCAATATCTTCAGCACTTGCCACTCCTTCATTTAAAAGAAATGCTGCTTCATTTATCATTGGAACTAAAATTCTATTTACAACAAATCCTGGAGCTTCATTTACTTCCACAGGACTTTTACCAAGTTCTTTTACCAGTGATTCAACTTTTTCAAAAGCTTCATCAGAAGTTGTAATACTTTTAATTAATTCTACTAATTTCATAACTGGTACTGGATTGAAAAAGTGAACACCAACTACTTTATCAGGTCTTTCAGTAACTGTAGCTATTTCTGTAATACTTAGCGCAGATGTGTTACTAGCAAGAATAGCATCATCTTTTGTAACCTCATCTAATTCTTTAAAAATCTTTTTCTTAAGCTCCATATCTTCATTTACAGCTTCAATAACTAAATCGACATCAGCTAAGTCACTTACTTCAGTCGTAGTATCAATATTTGCAAGAGTTTGATCCATCTCATCCTGAGTAATTCTTTCCTTTTTTACACTTCTTTTAAGATTCTTATTAATACCTTTTAAACCTTTTTCTACATATTCTTCTTTAATATCACGTAAAATAACCTGATAACCACCTTGAGCAATAACCTGGGCAATACCGCTCCCCATTGTTCCTGCTCCTAATACACCAACTTTTTTCATATTAATATCACCTCTCATCTAATAATTATAATACTTTAAAAAATAATTGTAAATACTTTTGTTAAATTAATCACATAACTTTTCTTTTTTACTATCTTACTTAAGTTAAAACCTTTTAATGAGTGTATAGCTTATTAAATAATTCTTTTAGTTGCTGAGATTCTCTTAAAGTTTCAAGAGCTATTGCTGCATGTCCCCTTGTATAACCATTACCAATTATCATTTCAACATCTTTACCAATACCTTCAGCTCCTAAAGCAGCTTTTGTAAAACTGGTGGCCATACTAAAGAAGTAAATAACTCCATCATCTTTAGTTGTCATTATTGAACTCATTTCTGTACTTGGTATATTTACATTATTAATAACTACATCACACATTTCTCCCTCAGTAAGCTTTTCTACTTCTTCATAAACACTTACTGCATCAGTAGCATCACCCTGAATAACTTCATCAGCTAAACCAAGATCTTCAATGCGCTGACAGGCTTTATCACTATATTCAAGAGCAATAACTTTACCAGTAATACCTGCCTGTTTTCTTGCCTGATAGAGACATAATAGACCGGACTTACCACCAGCACCTATAACAAGAACAGTATTACCAGGATAAACTAGTTTTGCTGTCTGAGCAGGTGCTCCAGCTACATCCAATACTGCTAAGGCTAAAGTTTCTGACATATCTTCTGGAAGTTTAGCATAAATTCCACTTTCAAAAAGTACAGCTTTACCTCTTATATTTACCTGATCAATTTCAGATTTAACTTCTTTTATTTCATCAATTCTTAATGGTGTTAAGGAAAGAGATACTAGAGTAGCTATTTTATCTCCAACTTCAATATCTCTTTCTTTAAGGGCAGGCCCAATTTTTTCTATTGTTCCAATCAACATTCCCCCAGAACCAGTAACTGGATTATGATGTTTACCTCTTTCTTCTACAATTTCATAAATTCTTTCTTTAATTTTTTCTTCATCTCCGTCAGCTTCCTCTTTAATTTGAGTAAAACTTGCAGAATCAATATTTAAAGTCTGGACATCAATTAAAATCTCATTATCATAAATCTCCATATCATTATCTATTTTCCAGGCCGGTTGTGGTAATGAACCCTCTGGTTCAATAACTCTGTGTACTCCATATTTGTTTCCTTTTTTCATAGTTTCTTAAATCCCCTTTCAAACTTTTTTGTAGTTTATTATATTATAATCTATATAATACCTATCTGCAATATATTAATGCATAATTTATACCATAGAAAGCCGCCTGAAATAATCAGGCGGCTTATTTATTATATTAATTTTAAATTTTTACTAAGCTGTCATTTCTTCTTCTCGATCAGCATAACCAGGATCTCCTTCTACATCACCTTCATATAACATACTAAATCCAGTGAAACCGTAAATAATAGAAACAATCGGGGTAATATAACAAAGGAAAGCAAAAGGAATATATTCAACAGTGGGTACTCCTAAAGCCCCAGTCATAAATGCACCTGATAATCCCCAGGGAACAAGTGGAGCTACTAAAGTACCTCCATCCTCAAGTGCACGAGATAAGTTTCGAGGTAAAAGTTTTAATCGTTTATAGGCTGGCATAAGCATTCTACCAGGAATAATAATAGCCATATACTGACTTGCCATAGCAAAATCAGTTATATAACTTGTAGCAACTGTAGTAGCGATAAGTCCACCAGTATTTTTAATAAGTGGCTCAATTTTATTTAAAACAACTTCTAACATATGAGTTTTCTCCATTATACCACCAAATGAGAGGGCAATAAAACCAAGAGAAACCGTCCACATCATGTTCTGTATACCACCACGCGTCAACAACTCATCTACAAATTTAAATCCAGTGTCAGATGTATATCCATAATTCATCGCATTAGTTACATCTGCAAGTGAAGCTCCCTGGAAGATCATTGCAAATATCGCACCTGTAAATGCAGCAATAATAAGACTTGGAATAGCAGGAACTTTCTTAATAGCCATAACTATCACAAGTGCAGGTGGGATTAAAAGCATTGGTCCTATTTGAAAATTATTTGATAAAGTTGCAAGTGTCTGATCAATCTGTGCTGTATTAACAGTACCTTCTCCAAAACGAAGTCCTATTATAAAATAAATAATTAGACTGATTAAAAGTGAAGGTCCAACAGTATAAATCATATGTTTTATGTGATCAAAAAGATCTGCTTCAGCAACAGCAGCTGCCAGGTTAGTAGAGTCAGATAATGGAGACATTTTATCTCCAAAGAATGAACCAGAAACAATAGCACCGGCAACTATAGGAAGAGGGATACCCAATCCTTTACCAATACCTATTAAAGCAACACCTAAGGTACCACCAGTTGTCCAGGCACTACCGGTTGCTACAGAAGTAATAGCTGTTATTAAGGCAGCTGAAACTAAAAACCAACCAGGTGACATTATCTGTAAACCATAGTAAATAATAGTTTGGATAGTACCAGAAGCAATCCAGGAACCAATAATAGCACCAATAATCATTAAAATAAGCATTGGAGCCATAGCAATACTACAACCATGTAAAATAGCATCTTCAATCTCATCCCAGGTATATCCTGATCTCATAGCAACTATAGTAGCTACCAGAGAAGCAGAAATCAAGGTAACATGAATTGGAATACCAAGCCAGAGAACAGATACTCCCATGGCTGCTACTAAATAAATTATTACAAACATTACTCCACCAAAACTAGGTAATTTTTTATCTTCTAGATCAACGTCTTTTTTTACATCATTACTCATTTATTTTTTTCCTCCTCATATTATTAATTATAAGTAATTTTTGTTTTTGAAATTTTTTTACAATTTTTAGCACAAGTTTAAACCAACTGAATGTAATTGAAATTTGATACTATTTTATTATGCTAAAACCACCTCCTATAAAATAAACTTTAAATACGTAAAAGCTTTATCCTTCTTTTTTCGACAAATTATATGAATTTTTTATAATTTATTTCAGTGTATATATAATGCAACTTCTATTCCAGGTTTTTAAGCATAAAAAAAGATCCCTTCTATTAAAAGGGACCTCTTTTTACTATATTTTTTTCATTTTACGCTTTTCCTTTTGATTCACGTTCTTCATAAGTCTCTGCCCCTTCTATATCTCCTTCATACCAAATAGCATATCCAGCATATCCATAAATTACAGCTATTATAGGTACAAAATAGCCAAGAAAAGCAAAAGGAGCATACCTAATAGTAGAAACTCCCAGTGCACCTGTAAAGAACACTCCACAAAGTCCCCAGGGAACTAGAGGTGAAAAAACAGTACCTGCATCTTCTAAAGTTCTGGAAAGAACTCTTGGTAACAATTTTTTCTTTTTGTATTCAGGAATAACCATTCTACCAGTAATAATTATAGCCATATATTGACTAGCTGTGGCTAAGTTTAAAATAATAGCAGAAGCAACTGTAGTAGAAATCAAACCACCAGTAGTTCTAATCAAACCTTCTAATTTTCCAAGAAATACTTCTAACATTCTTGTTTTTTCTAAAATTCCTCCCAAACCAACACCTATAAAACCTAAGGAAACAGTCCACATCATACTCTGTAATCCACCACGAGTTAATAAATCATCTACCATTTGTACACCTGTATCACCTGTATAACCATAGTTTGCAACATTAGTAATTTCAGTAAGAGTTGAACCCTGAAATATCATAGCTAAAATAGCTGCTACAATAGACGATATAATCATCGCAGGTAATGAAGGAACTTCTTTTATAGCCATCCAGATAATTAATATTGGAGGAATTAATAATATTGGACTAATAGTAAAATTTTCTCTTAATGTACTCAAAATAAGATCTACCTGTCCGGTATCAGCTCCGCCCTCTGTAAAAAATAATCCAAGAATTCCATAAGCAATTAAAGCGAGGATGAAAGCTGGAATTGTAGTATACATCATACTTTTGATGTGCCCAAAAAGGTCGGCTTCACCAACTGCAGAAGCCAGGTTGGTTGAATCTGATAATGGTGACATCTTATCTCCAATCATGGCCCCACTTACTACTGCTCCAGCTGTCATAGCTGCTGGAACTCCCAATCCAGCTCCAATCCCCATCATAGCAACACCTACTGTACCACCAGAAGTATAAGAACTACCTGTTGACATAGAAGTCAAAGCTACAATTACTGAAGCTGCAACTAAAAAATAACTGGGTGCCAAAATTAATAATCCATAATAAATTATTGTTTGAATAGTACCAGAGGCAATCCAGGTACCAATAACAACCCCAATAATCATTAAAATTATCATTGGTAACATAGCAATATCTGCACCATAGAGCATGGCATCCTGAATATCATCCCAACTATATCCGGTCCTCATTGCTACTATAGAGGCAATTACTATAGTTAAAATTAAAGTTACATGAACTGGTATATTTAACCAGAGAACAGAAACACCCATCCCAACGGCTAAAAACAATAAAACAAGCATTACTCCACCAAAACCAGGGACCTTATCATACCTTTCTTCACTATTATTTTGCTTATCACTCATTATTTTTCCCCCTTTGATTGTCAAATTTAATCGGATAAAATAAATATTTTTTCATAACCACCTCCTATTGCTAATTTTTTTAATATTATAACTTTTTTTAATAAAATTCTACAGCAAGCAATCAATCTTGCTCACTGTAGAAACTTTTATTATCCAGTTTTAATCTGTTAATACTTCTTTTAGATAATCATAAATTACTTCTGCAGTTTTTACAACAGTATCTAACTCTACATATTCATCTGCACTATGATAATTTTCACCATTTGGCCCAAAAACAAAAGTTGGAAGCTTGGCTCTTGCACCAAGATAGTTAAAATCTCCTACACTTGAGAAATAAGCAATCTTAGCATCTTCACCAGTTACATTGGAAACACTCTTTTTAAAACTTTGAGTATAAGGATTACTTTCAGAAACCACATATGGTAAAAAACCATCACAATTTTTATGTGGAGCATCTCTGAATTTTAAAGTAGCTTCTCCCTTAATATTTGCTCTTTTTACAGCTTCTTCAAATTCTTTTCTAATATAATTTTTATCTTCACCAATTGTTACATGACGGAAAACAGAAAATGAAGCCTGATCAGGCACAGAAAGGGGAGCACCTCCACCTTCTATATCAATTACACACATAGCTCCTGGTCCCAATTTTTCATGAGATTTTAATTCAGCATTTTCTAATTCAAGCAATACTTTAGATGCTTCACTGATAGCATTTATACCTTTTTCCGGATTAGCTCCATGGGCTGATTTTCCTTTTAGTTCAACTTCATATTTCCAGCCACCACGTGCTCCCAGACATAAACAGGGAAAATCTTCTCCAGCAAAACCACTACTGGGTTCAGGAACTATTGCTACATCAGCATTATCAGTATAACCATCTAAAATTAAATTATCTGTTCCAAGTCCAAAAGGTCCTTCTTCATCACTCACAAAAGTATATAAAATTTCTCCATTAAAATCTTCTACTGTATTTTTAAATGCTTCAACTGCCAGCATAATAGCAGCACTACCACTTTTCATGTCCAGAGAACCTACACCATACATTTTATTTCCTTCAATTTCAGCTCCTAGAGGTTCTTTTGTCCATCCATCACAAATCTCTACTGTATCAAGATGACCATTCAAAAGAACAGATGGACCTTCCTCACTTCCCTGTAGCTTACCAACTACATTTGTTCCTTCAAAATCAGTAACTTTCTTTTCATGAAATTCATGGTATTCTGCAGATAAACCTCTCTCTTTAAGCCAATTAAAGGTATATTCCATAACTTCATCTTCACGAAAAAAAGGACTGGGTATTTTAACTAAATCTGTCAAAAGTTCTTCCACACGTTCACGGTTAATAAAATCTTTAACTTCCTTTGACATTTAATTACCTCCTTAGTCTTTACTTAAAATACATAATTATCTTAACCAAATAATTTTAGATTAAAATCCATATATATAAAATATGCATTTTTTATACCACTCCATGTTTATTGTTTATTATTAATTATATTTATACAGTTATATTATATTTCTTTATTTGAAAAAATATACCTTCTTTTTTACAAAGAATATTATAATTCGCTAAAAATAAGTATTAAAAAATATTTTTCGCAAAATTTCTGTCTTTATGCAAGTTTTTTTTACAAAAACAAAAAAAATAAACCGACCTGTCTAAGGTCGGCAATACGGGTGATAATATTTATTTATGAAGCTTATTTGATATCAATTGTTTTCTTTTTAGGAGTTTGTTTTTCTTTTTTAGGAAGAGTTACTTCTAAAATTCCATTTTCAT
>DATFIM010000125.1 GCA_035270125.1 Halanaerobiales bacterium
TAAAGTGATAGAAGCACATGGAGGCAAATTAGTTAATCGAATAGTTACAGGAGATAAAAAGCGTCAATTAAAGGAAAAAGCAGCTGAGATGCCAGCTTTAAAACTGGATTTTGATGAGCTGACAGCAGTTGATAATATAGCAACAGGTTTGTTCAGTCCTTTAGAAGGATTTATGGGAAAAGAAGATTATAATAGTGTTGTTGAAGATATGAGACTTGCAGATGGTACTGTCTGGAGTATTCCAGTAGTATTAGGTGCAGCTCAGGAGCAGGCTTCCCAATTAAAAGAAGGTGAAGATGTGGCTCTTTATTTTGAAGAAGATGATGAGTTATATGCTATTTTACATCTTGAAGAAAAGTATAAATATGATGATAAAAAGGAAGCAAAAGAAGTATATACAACAACTGAAAAAGAGCATCCTGGAGTAGCTAATGTTTATGAAAGAGGAGATGTTTTATTAGGTGGTGAAATAAGTCTTTTAAAAAGAGTAAATTATGATAATTTTAATGATTATCGTAAAACACCTGCAGAAACAAGAAAAATGATAGATAATAAAGGTTGGGATACTGTAGTTGCTTTTCAAACCAGAAACCCAATCCATAGAGCTCATGAATATCTGCAAAAATCATCTTTAGAGATTGTAGATGGTCTTTTCTTGAGTCCACTTGTGGGAAGAACTAAATCAAGTGATATTCCTGCAGATATTAGAATTGAAAGTTATGAAACTGTATTAGATGAATTTTATCCTCAGGATAGAACAATGATGACTGTCTTTCCGGCAGCAATGCACTATGCCGGTCCAAGAGAAGCAATTTTTCATGCTCTCTGCCGCAAAAATTATGGATGTACCCATTTTATAGTAGGTAGAGATCATGCAGGAGTTGGAGATTATTATGGTACTTATGATGCACAGGAAATTTTTGAAGAATTTGAAGATGAAGAAATAGGTATAACACCTCTTAAATTTGAATATGCATTTTACTGTGAAAAATGTGGAGGTATGGCCAGTGGCAAAACCTGTCCTCACTCTGCAGAAGATCACATTTACTTAAGTGGAACAAAGGTAAGAGAACTTCTCCGTAATGGTGAAAGACCACCAGTGGAAATGACCCGTCCTGAAGTATCAGATGTACTTATAAAAGGTATGGCAGATAAAAACTAAAAATATAATGGAGTGATAATAATGAAAAATACTGAAGAACCAAAAAATATTACCTGGGCAGAAGGAAAAGTACAATTTGAAGATCGTTGTGAAAATCTAGGACAGGAAGGTATGGTTATCTGGTTTACCGGACTTTCAGCTTCTGGTAAATCTACTATTGCAATTGAATTGGAAAAAGCCTTAGTTGAATATGGTAAAGCTGTTTATCGACTTGATGGAGATAATGTTCGTCATGGTTTAAATAGTGACCTTGGATTCTCTCCCGAAGATAGAAATGAAAATATACGTAGGATTTCTGAAGTAGCTGCTCTTTTTAAGGATGCAGGTATGATAACACTTTCTTCATTTATTTCTCCATATCAGGAAGCCAGAGATTTTGCTCGGGAAAGAGCAGGAGAAGATAATTTCAAAGAAATTTATGTTAAAGCAGATGTTGAAACCTGTGCCCGTAGAGATCCTAAAGGATTATATGAACAGGCTATAAATGGTGAGATTGATAATTTTACTGGTATTTCTGCTCCTTATGAAGAACCTGAAAATCCTGATCTTGTTCTTGATACCAGAAAACTTAGTGTTGAAGAATGTGTAGAACAGGTTTTAGAATTAATTGGAATTCAAATTCCTGTTAGAGAAGCAGCAGGTGGAAGTGAATAGATTTATAGATTATATAATATTTTTTTAAAAAATAGAGGATTAAATTGCTCTCATCTAGAATAATATAATAAATGGAGGGTTTAAAATGAGACTATTTAATATAAAAGAAAATGTTTTTAAGAGAATAAGAACAAATGATAATATGGTGAATATTTTTTATGCATATTAAGGATTTAAAAAAGAAGATCATTGTTCTGATAGGGATTATCTCATTTTTCGCTCTCCTGTTGATGCCCAATCCAGCTGATTTATCTGTAGAAGGTCAGAGGGCCTTAGCTGTATTTGTATTGAGTCTTTCCCTCTGGGTAACTAATTTTTTACCACTTGCTATTACAAGTTTAATGGGGATAGCACTGATACCACTTCTACACATAATGAGTCTGGAAACGACATATGCTACTTTTGGAAATAACGCTATCTTTTTCATTTTAGGTGCTTTAATGCTGGCGGCTTCTTTATATAAAACCGGTTTGGGTACAAGACTTGCTTATAAGTTGATTACATATTTTGACCACAAACCACGCCGTATATCTGTAGGTATTTTATTATCTTCAGCTGTATTATCTTTTATAATGCCTGAGCACGCAGTGGCAGCGATGTTATTTCCAATAGTATTTGAGATAGCTGAGACCCTTGAATTAAAGCCATTAGAAAGTAATTTTGGTAAATCACTCTTTTTATCAATGGCCTGGGGAGCAGTTATTGGCGGTATTACAACTTTTCTTGGTGGAGCGAGAAACTTACTGGCTGTAGGTATTTTACAGAAAAACTATGGTCTTTCAATAGGATTTTTTGAATGGATGAAATATTCTTTACCATATACAATATTTCTTTTAATAGCAGCTTATTTTATGATTACCAGAACTTTTCCATCTGAGATTGAAACAGTTGGACCTGCTTTTGATAAACTTAAAGGTAAAATAGAAAATATGGGAGATTTATCATTTGATGAAAAGAAATTAGTTTTTGTATTTATAGCAGTTATTTCAAGTTGGATATTCCTGTCTGGTCAGGTTGATATTTCGGTTACTGCTATTTTAGGTGGAGTAATGATTTTTGTACTTGATATCCTTGATTGGAAGGATATTGAGGAATATATTAACTGGGGAGTTATTTTGATGTATGGAGGAGCAATTGTAATTGCTACTGCTCTTACTGATACTGGAGCAGCAAAATGGATTGCTGATCAGGTATTTTCTGTAATACCCTTAACTCCAATTGTTTTCATCTTCCTTTTTGCTTTAGTGACAAAACTATTAACTGAAGGTGTAAGTAATGTTGCTGCAGTTGCAATTGTAATACCTCTGGCATTTAGTGTTGGTCAGGTATTAGGCTTTAATCCAGTGGCTATTACCTTATTAATTGCACTTCCAGGTGGACTTGCTTTCTCACTACCTATGGGAGCACCACCAAATGCTATTGCATTTTCTTCAGGTTATTTAGATTTAGCTGAAGTATTTAAGTTAGGTTTATGGATGAATTTAATCTCTATTATAGGAATTTACCTTGTGAGTAAACTCTATTGGCCTCTTGTCGGCTTAGAGCTAATTCCTTAATTTGCATTTAAGTCCTTATTATGATTATAATATTATCAATAAGTTTTTGATAGAAAAGATCCTTTCCCTAAAAAGGTAGGAGATGTGATTTGAAATGAAAAATTTAAAGAAAGTAATGTTAGCAATTTTAAGTGTGGTAAAACCTGATGAAGCAATTGATAGGGCTATTAAACTTGCTAAAGAAAAGAACAGCAAATTGTATATAGCTCTTTTTATCAAAAAAGAAATTCCTGATCCTCTAAAAAAACAGATGATGTATTCTGGCTATCTTGGCGAAAAAATACAAAAAGATGTAAAAGAAACTATTCGTGACAAATATAGTAATAGAATGGATGAAATCCAGGATACGATAGAAAAGAGGGCTAAAAAAGAAGATGTTGAAATAGAATTAGAAATTATAAATAAAGCATCTCTGATGAAAGGTCATGATTTAGTAGATAATAATAATATTGACTATATTGTAATTAATTATCAGGATGATGAATATATTTCACAGGTTTTTTCTAAATACTTTAAACAGGACTTTATAGAAGACCTGGGAATTCCATATGAACTATATTTAGATGGTAAGAGGAATGAAATTAAAAGGCGGAATTAATCCGCCTTTTTCGTATTTAATATTATTTTAAATTAGATGTATTATATTTTATAAAAGGTTGTTTTCAGACTCCTCCTGAAAATGGCCTTTTGTTTTTTAAAAAGGAATAAATAAGTTTTTGTAGAATAATAATTTAACAGGATAATAATATAAATTTTGGAAAATAATCTAAAAAGGGGAGTGGGAGAGAAGTGGATAATTTAGTCTGGATTTTGAGTTTAATTATTGTTATTGAAACAATCTATATTTTAAGAATTAAAGGAAATAAAAAAAAGGAGATTAAAAAAGTTGGAGAAGAAAAGGAAACAGATAGAAAATTACTAACTTCACTTTTTGAAATTGCTGATCAATTAAGTTTGGTAAGTGATAGCTTAAATGAAGAGATAGAAAAAGAGATAGAATTAGCTGAGGATTCTTCAGCAAGTAGTGAGGAAATTTCAGCAGGAACGCAGGAATTATCTTCAGCAATTGATATTATTGATGATAACATTTCAGAATTGAGAAAAGCTCTTGAAAATACTGAAAGTGATATTTTAGAAATTTTGGATTCTACTCAGAATGCTCAGGATCAGATTCTTGATATTAATGATAGATTTGAAGGATATACAGCTACTGTCAAAAAGGGTAATGATAAATTAGATACTACTGTTCAGGGTATAGAAGAATTTAATGAAAACATGAAATCTATTGAAGAGATATTATATGAAGTTGATGAAGTTGCTGAACAAACTAATCTTTTAGCACTTAATGCATCTATAGAAGCGGCTAGAGCAGGTGAAGAAGGGCGTGGATTTGCAGTAGTTGCAGATGAAATAAGAGAACTTTCTACTCAAACACAGGACCTTTCTGAAGATATTAAAGAAATAACTAAAGAATCAGGCAATAAATTAAATAATGTAATAGAGAAGGTGAAAGAGACTTCTACAGAAATGGAAAAAATCAATAATGATAGTGAACAAATAAGTGAAGAATTAAATAATATAAATGAATTAACTGAAAATATAGTAGTAACTTTTAGGAATAATGTTAAGGAGTTAAGCAGTCAGGTTGATAACACTAAAAGTATAGGTGATAGTGTCCAGGAAATAAATAAAACTGCTGAGGAGATATCTAATAGTATTGAAAATATTGCCGAGATTATGAATGATATTGCCAGTGGTATTAATGATCTAAAAGAACCGGCAGACATTATAAATAGCAGTTCTAATGAACTTTATAAACAGGTTAGTGAAGAACAAAAAGATATTAAATTAAATGAAGAAAAAAGAACTGAAATTATCAAAATCAAAGATAAAATAGAGGATCAACTTAGTAAAAATAAGTTTAAAAATCTAAATTATGATTTTATAAAAGATAGATTATATGAATTACTAAATAATAATAATGTTATAGAGCTATTTGCATTTTTTGATAAAAAAGGGAAAACTATTATAGACCTTGTTAGTAATAAAGTGGAAACAGAAAATACTACTGGTTTAGAAAAAAAGCATAGAACCTGGTTTAATAAAATTATTGAAGGTAAAGATTATTATATTTCTGATCCCTATTATTCTTCTGTGACAGAAAAGCCATGTATAACTCTAAGTTTACCGATTAAAAAAGATGGAGAACTAAAAGCAGTACTGGCAACTGATATCCAAATTAGTAATTAATAAATAATTATTTAAAATTTATTAGTATAAATTTAATTGATGGAGTATTTCCTTTTTGTATTTATTAGTTTTTTCATAATCAAGTTTTTCAGTAATATCATCAGGGAAAGTGCTAGTAGTTATTTCAGTAATATCATCTATTGAATCTGAAGTATTTAGACCTTTTTCCAGTCTATCTTTTAGTTTTTCAAAGCCTGCTTTATTAGTGAGAGGGAGCAATAAGACAAAGATATCTTCTGAAATGGAATAAGCTCTATCAATATCTCTAATCATAGAGGTAGTTGTTTCTTTTAAATCATTGATTTTTTCATTATCCTGAGAAGTAAATTTAGCCAGAGAAAAGGATAATTCATTACGCAGGGTGCGATTTATTTCCATTGAAAGACTATTTTCTAATGATGATAATTGTTTTGTAATATTTTCAGGTTTTTTATTATTAGAAAATTCATTAGTGGATAATATGGTATTTAATTTATCTATGATAAATATTTTATCAAATGGTTTTAAAATATAATCCGTCGCGCCCAATTTTAAAGCTCTCATAATAGTTTCTCTTTTATTATCAATACTTATCATGAGGACCGGGAGATTAGGATAATTTTCGGATAAATATTTAAGTATTTTAAGACCACTTATATCTCCTAAATAGACATCTAAAAATATAACATCAATTTCATCTAAAGTTATGTTATCAGAAAAGCTATTTAATTTTATTTGTTTGAAGTTAGTTGCTTCCAAAACTTTATGGTCTTCACTATTTAAAATATCTTTTATTTGTAATCTGATTAAAGCTGAATCATCACAAACTAAAATATTAGCCATTTTGATCTCTCCTTTTAATTTAATTCCACAGTATCAATTGTATTTTGATTAAGATCAATAATAAGTAATTTGTTTAATAAAATATCATCTTTATTAAGATAGACCTTTATTCCTTCAATAACCTGAATAGATGCTATGACAGAAACAACTGGAGAAAAAACTGGTGGAGATTCATTTTCATTTTTATCAGTTACTCCAAAAATTTCCTTTAATGAGACAGTTTTTCCTGGAATAATAGCAGTAATTTGGCCATACCAGGATTGAACTCCTCCATGAATTAAAGGAAGATTATTTTTTCTTGCAATTTTTTCTAAAGCAAATCTGGATGAAAAGTTGTCTAAAGCATCAAAGATTATATCGACATCATCTGGTATTTCTAAGTTTTTATCTATTTTTTTTTCGAAAATCTTTATTTTTGTATTTAGTTCAAAACTATCAAGATGTTCTTTGGTTTTTTTTACTTTACTTTTTCCAATATCATTTTTACCATAAAAAAGCTGGCGATTAAGGTTACTTTCAACAATTTTATCATAATCATATAAGTAGATTTTTTTTATTCCAATTCTTTGTAGTTGTTGGGCCTGATTTGTACCCAGTCCTCCTGCTCCAGCAATGAGAACTACCATGTTTTTAAGTTTTTTCTGTTCTTTATTATTAAATAAAGGATTTTGCCTCTGGAGTATTGACATTTGCAAACCTCCTATGAGATGATATTAATACTTAATTACTAATTCAAGTTTTAAGGATAAAATCCTTTTATTTAATAATAATGATTTCAAAAATGTAAAAGAAAGGATGATAATTATGAGTAAAAAAGAGGAGAATAATTTAGAGAGTGCAAAAGAAATTGCCAATTTTATTAAAGAGGCAGAGAAATCGACTCCAGTAAAACTATATGTTAAAGGTAAATTGATAGGAATTGATTGTTCTAAAGTAAGATTTTATGGTGATGAGAAGAGTGGAATTATTTTTGCTGAATTAGATGAGGCAAAGGCGTTTTTAGATAAATATGAAGAAAAAATAGATGATTATGAGTTAGAATACAATCGAAGAAATTCTGCAATACCTCTGCTGGATTTAAAAGATGTAGAAGCAAGAATTGAACCAGGGTCTATTATTAGAGATAAGGTAAAAATAGGGAAAAATGCTGTAATTATGATGGGAGCTGTCATCAATATTGGAGCTGAAATTGGTAAAAATTCTATGATTGACATGAATGCAGTTGTTGGAGCTAGAGGTATCATTGGTGATAATGTTCATATTGGTGCAGGTTCAGTTATTGCTGGAGTACTTGAGCCCCCAAGTAAAACTCCTGTGATTGTAGAAGATGGGGTGATGATTGGTGCCAATGTTGTAGTTTTAGAAGGAGTGAAAATTGGTAAAGGAGCTGTAGTTGCTGCTGGCTCAGTAGTTACTGAAGATGTACCGGCAAATAGTGTTGCAGCTGGAACTCCAGCCAAAATAATTAAAGAAAAAGATGCTCAGACTATGGAAAAATCTCAAATACTTAATGAATTACGTGATGGAAATAGTTAATATCAAATAAGAGGAGGTCAAGAATGTCTGAATTGCTTGCTCAAGATAAAAAATATCTATTAAATGTTTATAATAGAATGGAAATAGAGATAAAAAAAGGCGAAGGTTCCTACCTAATTGATAATGATGGAAATAAATATCTTGATATGTTTAGTGGTATAGCTGTAAATGGTCTTGGTCAGAACCAGGAAAATATAAAGGATAAAATAAAAGAACAACTTGATGATTACATTCATCTATCTAATTATTTTGCTTCCAGACCGGTTGTCGAACTTGCCCATCAATTAGTGGATAATACTTTTGCAGATAAGATATTTTTTAGTAATTCTGGAAGTGAGGCAAATGAAGCTGCCTTGAAACTGGCCAGGCTTTATGCAAAAAATATAGCTGAAGATAAAACAGAGTTTTTAGCAGCAACTGATGCTTTTCATGGAAGAACAATGGGTAGTTTATCACTCACAGGTAGAATAAAATATAGAAATAAATTTTCTCCTTTAGTACCTGAGATCAATCATTTTAATTTTAATGATGGCAAAGATTTAAAAGAAAAAGTTAGTAAAAAAACTGCTGGAGTGTTTATAGAAATAATTCAGGGAGAAGGGGGAATCCATGAAATAAGTCAGGATTTTGTGGATACTCTTCTTGAACTTTCAGATAAATATAATTTTTTGATTATAGTTGATGAAATTCAGAGTGGAATGGGCCGTTCTGGAGATTTTTTAGCTCTGGAAAAATATGATTTTGAGCCTGATTTAGTAACTATGGCTAAATCTTTAGGTGGAGGTCTACCCCTTGGTGCTATACTTGTAAATAAAAGATTGAAGGAGGTTTTTTCTTATGGTGATCATGGCAGTACTTTTGGGGGTAATCCTCTCGCCTGTGCTGTCGGAAGCGAAGTTGTTAAAACCATAACTGATCCTGATTTTCAAAAAAGTATGGAAGAAAAAAGCAAGTTTTTATTAACTGAATTAGAAAAGTTAATGAAAAAATATCCTGAAATCATTAACGAAATTAGAGGTAGAGGGATGATGCTTGGCTTAGAAACAGGAGAATATGGTAAGTTGATTAAGAAAAAGGCAAAAGATAAAAATCTTCTTTTAAATTTAACAGATGAAACTGTTATTAGGCTTTTACCACCTTTAAATATAAAAAGAGATGAAATAAAGGAATTTTTGAAAATATTTAGAGAAATTTTAGCAGAAATAAAAGGATAAAAGGTGAATTATAGTTATGGAAAATAATTTATTAAAATATATAAAAGATAAAGAAATAGCTGATTATTTTGCTGAATATAAAAATGAAGTTGTGGAGATGAGAAGAGATCTACACAAAATACCTGAAATAGGATTTGAAACTAAAAAAACAGCTGATTATTTAAAAGAAAAATTATTAAATTATGGATTTGAAATAAAAGAAGTTCTAAAAAATGGATTAATTGCCTATAAAAAAGGAAGTAGTTCAAAAAAAGCAGTTGCTTTTCGAGCAGATATGGATGGCCTTAATTTAAGTGAAAAAACTGGAGTAGACTTTTCTTCTACTAATCCAGGTAAAATGCATGGATGCGGCCATGATGGGCATATGACTATTTTGCTTAATTTTGCCAGATATCTAAGTGAATTTTATGAATTGAAAAGAGATGTTGTTTTAATTTTTCAACCTGCTGAAGAAAGTCCAGGAGGAGCTGAACCACTGGTAGAGAGTGGGATTTTTACAGAATACAATATTGCAGCTACATTTGGGCTTCATATCTATCCAGGTCTTGAAGAAGGTAAAATTGGGATTAAAGCCGGTCCTTTGACTGCTCAAAGTGGTGAAGTGGATATAGAATTAATAGGTGAGGGAAGTCATGGAGCTCAACCTCAGGATGGTAAAGATGCTCTCTTTGTAGCCAGCCAACTCCTTAGTAATTATCAGGGGATTATTAGCCGTAATTTTGATCCTCTAAAAAGTGGAGTGGTGACTTTTGGTAAAATGGAAAGTGGTAGTGTCCGCAATGTGCTAGCTGCAAAAGCAAGACTGGAAGGTACTATCAGGGCTTTTACAGAAGATAAATATGAGTTAATTAAAAAAAGGTTAAAAATGATCAATGAAGGGATGGAAAAAGCTCATGACGTAGAAATTGAAATGGAGATTAGGGATTTTTATCCTCCAGTAAATAATGATCAGAATCTTTATGAGATGATTGATAAGATATTAGATGATAATGAAAAGGTTAATATGGGGGCTTTGATGATAGCTGAGGACTTTTCATATTATCAAAAAGCTGGCCCGGGGTTCTTTTTTATGCTTGGTTCCCAAAACAATAAAAAAGGCTTTACTTATCCTCTTCATAATGAAAAATTCAATTTTTCTGAAGCAATAATTTTCAAAGGAATTTCACTTTATATAAGGTTGGCAAGAGAGATTGAAATAATCTAATAGTCTAAAGACTTGTCTAATTTGCTATTTGTCGAAATTTAAGATAATATAATAATGAAGCTTAAAGAAATACTGGGAAATAAGTGAGCTAAAATAGTATTAATGAAGGGGTGTATGAAATTAATTTTCCAAAATTAGAATTAGGTGATTTGAAACCGAAATTTCCGATTATTCAGGGTGGAATGGCTATTAAAATTTCTATGGCCGGACTTGCCAGTGCTGTGGCAGAAGAAGGCGGTATAGGTCTGATTGCTGGGACTGCACTTACTGTTAAAGAGCTTAAGGAAGAAATTAGAAAAGCAAAAGAAAAAACTGATGGTATAATTGGTGTTAATATAATGTTTGCTGCTAAAGATTTTCCAAAATTAATAAAAGAATCTATAGCATCTGGAATTGATTTAATAGTGTCAGGAGCAGGTTTTTCTAGAGATATGTTTACTTTAGGTAAAAAAGGAGATGTTCCTGTTGTTCCTATAGTTTCTTCTGTAAGATTGGCAAAAATATCTGAAAAATTAGGTGCAGCTGGTATTGTTGTTGAAGGTGGTAATGCTGGAGGTCATCTTGGTACTGATCGTGATAGCTGGGAACTTATTGAAGAAATTAAAGATGAGGTTAGTATTCCAGTTATAGGTGCCGGTGGTGTTGTAACCCCGCCAGATATGAAAAAGATGTTTGACATGGGGGTAGATGGAGTACAGCTGGGAACCAGATTTTTGGCAAGTGAAGAAGCTGATGTAGCAGATGTTTTTAAAAAAATGTGTGTTGATGCTGATAAAGAAGATATAGTTAAAATAATGAGTTCAGTTGGATTACCAGCAAATGCTATAAAATCTAGATTTACAGAATTGATTAAAAATGGAGAAGCTCCACCACCTGCAGATTGTAATGAGTGTTTGAAAAAGTGTACTAAAGAATTTTGTATAAGAGATGCTTTACTTGCAGCTCGAAAAGGTGATACTAAAAATGGAGTTTTCTTCACCGGTGAGGATATGTATAAAATAAAAGAAATTTTATCAGTTAAGGAAATTTTTAATCGTTTTAAAGAATATGATGGATAATAAATTTTCTTAAGTGAATAATAGAACCGGGAGGAATTAATATCCTCCCGGTTTATCTTTGAAAAATTATTTTCAAAATTTTATATAATTTATTCAATTACAAATTGATCAATAAGTTTATTTAGATTATCTGACATCTCAGCCAATCTATCTGCAGCTGAAACTATTTCTTCAGTTGAAGCAATCTGCTCTTCACTTGAGGCTGCGACTTCTTCTGCATTGCTGGCTGCTTCTTCACTTACAGCTGCTACATCGCCGACCATATCCCTAACACTATCACTTAACTCATCCATTTGTTGGGTTTTAGAATTTACATTTTCAATTAACTGATTTAGATTATTTACAGCATTTTTGATGTTGGAAAATACTTCTCCAGTACCTTCTATTACATCCACACTTTGATTTACTGCTTCTTCAGTAGCATCCATTTTTTCTACTGCATTATCTACACCTGTTTGGATTTCAGATATTAATTCTGAAATATTTTCAGTTGCCTGTGAAGATTCTTCAGCAAGTTCTCTTATTTCATCAGCAACTACACTGAAACCTCTTCCGGCTTCACCAGCTCTAGCAGCCTCTATAGCAGCATTTAATGCAAGTAAATTTGTTTGTTCAGCTATACTGTTAATTAACTCAATAATATCTCCAATTTCTTCAGATAAATCACCTAGAGAATTAATTGTGTTTGCTATATCGTTTGAATAACTTTTTACTTTATTTACCTGTTCTACTGAACTTTCCATAGAATTAGTTCCTTTATCTATATTGTCAATAACTTCTTCAGAAGAATCATCCATTTCATCTGCCATACCTCTTGTCATTTCTATTTGTTCTATAAGTTCATTGATAGCACTTTGACTTTCTTCTATTTGAGCTGATTGTTCTTCTGCACCTGAAGCTACATTTTCAATAGCACTTCCAACCTGTTCAGCTGTTCTTTCAACTTCCTGGCCTGAAGCAGATAGTTCTTCACTTTGTTCTGAAAGTTCTTTAACATCATTTTTGATTTGTCCTATCATTTTTCGCTGTGATTCAATTGTTGTATTATATGCATCTGAAAGTTTTCCTAATTCATCATTATTATTAACATCTAACTTATGAGTAAGATTACCTTCAGCAACATAATCCATTCCCTTTAGAACTTTATTTATTCGATTTGAAATGTAGTTAGATATCAGATAAATAATTACTCCCACTATTACTGTTCCTATGAGCAGAGCAATAATTAATACCATAAAGATATTTTGAATAACACCCTGTAAAGTAGATTTAATCTGCTGTAAACTACTATTTATTATTGAATCATATGTACCAGCTCCAATAAAAAAGTCTGTACCTTCAACAGGTGTTACATAACCAATTTTTGTTTCTTCTTCACCAGTTTCAGGGTTAGCATAAATATATTCTACATAACCGCCACCTGATTGGGCTTTTTCAGATAAAGCTCTTAAAATATATTTACCGTTTTCATCCTGAATATCCCAGCGATTTTCACCTACCAGTTCCGGAGTTGGAGGCAATGAAATTGTATTACCGTCATAATCATAAATGAAAAAATATCCTGCTTCTCCAAAGTCGACATTTCTATTATATTCTCTAATTAATTCCTGTAATTCTGATTCAGACATTTGGCCTTTGTTTTTATTATATAATTGGCTAATAAAATTAGCAGTAGCATCTGTTGTATCTTTTATTCTATCTTTTTCTTTAGCAAGTAGAAATTTTTGTACACTATCATTATTTTTTTTCTGAAGATTGTTAAATTGTTGGTTCATAAGAAAAACCATTATTAGCATTGTAATCAAAAAACTTAAACCAATGCCTAGAAATATTTTTTTGCCAATATTTAAGTTTTTTATTTTCATTTTTTTCCTCCTCAACTTCATTTCATATTGTTTATAGTATGCAAAGTATATCATTTATTCAATTATAATACAATGAATTATATGCTATCATTAATAATTATGTAATTAATTTTTGACATTAATTTTAAAAGCAGATAAACTTATTTACAAAGGATTAATAAGTTTGTCTGCTTTTTTATATTAAATTGGGGAGGAAAATTTAATGGAAAAATATATTCTTGCTATTGATCAGGGAACTACAAGTTCCAG
>DATFIM010000126.1 GCA_035270125.1 Halanaerobiales bacterium
ATCCAATAGTCCAACTCTTTCATTGAATTCTTTTATTAATTCATCAATTTCATCTGCCTTATTATGAATATTTCCCCAGTAATTATCATAGTCATACCATTGAGCATTTAGTTCTTCTGAATCTTTACCCTGTTGTTCAACCCAGGTATAGTATTTTAAATTGTGAATTCTTTTTCTATCTTCATAAGTAAGTTCTTCTACATAATCTGTCTTTATTGCTCTTAGGTTACGATGAAAATCAACTGCTGCATCAGTTTTGTCATATTCACCAGCTTCTTCTTTCATTTCTTCTAAGCGAGATTGATATAATTCCATAGAATCAGTAAATACAGTAAAGATAATATCATTTTCATCCATTTCATAGTATTTAGCCATTTTAATAGAAGTTAACATATTAGCAATTCCGGAAATCCCCATTAATGGAAGTTTATCTATAAAGTCTGCTGGAACTCCCTGTTCTTTTAAATATTCCTGACCTACTTCAGTATTAAATAACCTTACTAAATTCATAGAATCATTATCATCAACCCCAACCACCATATCTGTATTTTTTACATTATGGATCCAGGGCACATGTTTATCTCCAATACCTTCTATTCTATGTGCTCCAAAACCATTAGATAAAAGGGTTGGACACTGTAATGCCTCACCTACAGCAATTTTACTGTATGGAAAAACTTCTTTCATGTAATCTCCACAACCTAAAGTACCTGAAGAACCAGAGGTAAGGGCAACTCCAGCCATTCTATCATCAGAACTCATAATTTCATTTGCTACTTCTTCCATAGCACTTCCTGTTACTTCATAATGCCAGAGATGATTTCCAAATTCATCAAATTGATTAAAAATATTTATGTTATCTCTATTTTCTTTGAGTTCCCAGCATTTATCAAAAATTTCTTTTACATTACTTTCACTACCAGGAGTAGGAATTACCTCTCCAGCTACTTTTTGTAACCATTCAAAACGTTCTGGACTCATTTCTTCCGGTAAAATAGCTATTGAATCACAGGCTAAAAGGTCTGCATCATAAGCTCCACCTCGACAATAATTACCAGTTGAAGGCCAGACTGCCTTTTCTTCTGTTGGATCAAATTGGCCTGTAACTAGTTTTGGAACCAGACAGCCGTAAGTAGCACCTACTTTATGAGCTCCTGTGGGAAACCATTTACCTACAAGAGCTACAATTCTGGCATCCACCCCTGTTAACTCTTTTGGTATTTCAACATAATTAACTCCATCATAAAGTCCACCTTCTTTTTGTGGTTCATTTTTCCAGGTTATTCGAAATAGATTGGTGGAGTCTATATCCCATAAACCAGTATTTTTAAGTTTTTCTTTAATTTCATCTGGTACTAACTCAGGATTTTTTTGCTGTTCAAAGGTAGGGATTATAATGTCTTTCTCCTTAGCTCTTTTTACCACCTTTTCTAATTTTTCTTCATTTATATCAAGATCAATCATTTATATACCTCCTAAATTTACATATACTATTTTTACTTTAAAATCAGAAAATATTAGTTAAATATATTTTGGTAATAGGGCATAAAATTCTGCTGCTTTTAAAAGATGTTCAACTGGAACCTGATCTTTTACAGTATGGGCATATATTTCATTTGCAGGACCGAATCCAATACAGGGAATATCTTCTCTGCCCATAATAGAAACTCCATTAGTACTAAATGTCCATTTATCAACAATAGGTTCTTTATCAAAAAGATCTTCAAAAGTATCTACTGCTCCCTGTACAAATGGATGATCTTCTTCTAAAACCCAGGTTGGATAATATTTTTCTGTTTCATATACTAATCCTGTATAACTTGGTCTATCGTAATTTAATACTTTAACCTGTGCTTCAATATCAAGGTCTTCTATTACTTCCTCAACTTCCTTAACTGCTAATTCTTTATCTTCTCCAGCTGTTAAACGTCTATCAAGATGAATCCTTGATTTATCAGGAACTGCACAGAGACTTGGAGTTTGATTATAGATGTGAGTTACTGCAATTGTTCCTTTACCTAAAAACTCATCTTTGTGAAGTCTTTCATTTAAATCTTCAATTCCAGATATTATTGGTGCAATTTTATATAATGAATTTTCTCCTCTTTCAGGAGCACTTCCATGACATGACACACCATCTGTAATTACTTCCATTTCCATTCTACCACGATGGCCTCTGTAAATATTTAAGTTAGTAGGTTCTGTGATTACAACTAATTCTGGCTCTAATTTATCTTCATTCAAAATATATTGCCAGCATAAGCCATCACAATCTTCTTCCTGAATACTACCAACAAAATAGAGGGTAAACTCATCATGTAAATCTAAATCATTTATTACTTTGGCAGCATAGACCATACTGACCATAGCACCTTCCTGGTCAGTAGCACCTCTTCCATAAATAATACCATTATCTAATTTACCGGAAAATGGATCCCATTCCCATTCATCAGGATCACCTACACCAACTGTATCTAAGTGAGCATCATAGGCTATTACTCGGTCTCCATTTCCTATTTT
>DATFIM010000127.1 GCA_035270125.1 Halanaerobiales bacterium
TATCCAGAGAAAATCACTTGAAAACTATAAGAAGTGGTAGTAAATATAAAAGCAGAAAGAAAAAACTCAACTATAATATGCAATAAAAGAGACTTTTGGTATTTATGAAATTTTTCACTTAATAGATAATGAACTAGCTCTGAAACAGTTGAAATAAGATAACCTAATATACTACCAAATATTAGATAAGCTACAAAAGTTTTTAATTTATCCTGATGAAACTGATAAAATGCATAATAATATGTTAGAGAAATAGAAATTCCAATAATTAAACTTAATTTAATATCTTTTTTTAATATATCCTTTATTCTAGATTTCATTTTATTACCTCCTTACAAGGTCATTATCAATTGCTTTTATAACCGCCTGAGTTCTATCTTTTACATCCAATTTCCTTAAAATATTACTAACATGACTTTTTACTGTTCTGGGAGAAATATATAAATCATCAGCAATCTCTTTATTACTTAAACCTTTAACAAGTAATGATAAAACTTCCATTTCTCTATCTGTTAAAGGCTCTGCTACTACTTTTTTACCTGCTGCTCTCTGCATTATCTTTTTTGCCACTCTGGGATGCAGCATAGGTTCACCTTTTTCCGCAGCTTTTATTGCTTCTACTAATTTTTCCGGTGATGAATCTTTCATAAGATAACTTAAAGCACCTGCATCAATTGCTTCAATTACTTCCTGATCTCTGTTATAACTGGAAAGAATAATTATTTCTGTTTTCAAACCTGCACTTTTTACATCTTTAGTTATTTCTGTTCCATTTTTGTCCGGTAAACGAAGATCAACTATGGCCACCTCAGGTTTCATTTTTTTTATTTCTTTAACTGCCTTCTCTCCTTTTTCAGCTTCACCGATTACTTCTATATCATCCTGGGTTTTAAGATAGGTTCTTAAACCTTTTAAAACAAAAGGATGATCATCTACTAAATAGACTCTAATCATCTTATCCCCACCTTTTCTATGCTAGTTTAATTATATTTCATCTAAATAAAAATTTCATCTATCATAAGAATTATTTTAAAAAGAAAAAAGTAGGAGAGTTATCTCCTACTAAAGTATGACAAAATTATATTATCTTATTCATCTTTATTTTTTTAATTTCTAATTTCTATACCTTTGTCTGTTATATTAATAATCTCTTCTTTATATAATCCTCCAATAGCTTTTTTGAATGTTCCCTTGCTCATTTCCAGCTCTTTTTTTATTTTATCAGGAGAACTATTATCATTTAAAGCTAAAAAGCCATTTTCTTCTTTTAACTTATTCAAAATTTTCTTTTTTGCATCTTCTATTCTACCATAACCTGGTTTTCTCAAAGTAACATCAATTTTATTGTCATCTCTTAGATTTTTAATATAGCCATTAGTTTCTTCGCCAACTTTATAATCTTTATAAATATCTTCTTCATATACCAAACCAAAATATTTATTATTAATAATAACCTTTAATCCTATCTCAGTTTTTCTATGAATTGTAATATCAACTTCATCACCTTCATTAAACTCTACATTTTTCGGTCTTTCTTTTATACCTTTAGATTTTATTTCTTCACTATCCATATTATTGACTCCTTCTAATAATCCTTTTATTTTTTAGCTTATATTAAACTCCATCTATCTCTTCAGTTAACTCAATAATCTCATCTATAATTTCACCAATATAATCTATTGTATTTAAAAGAGGTTTTTCAGTTGTGATATCTACCCCGGCCATCTTAGCTAATTCGACCGGTTTTTTGGTACCTCCTGCTTTAAGAACTTCACGCCAATCATCTACAGCTTCCTGTCCCTCTTCTTTTATCCTTTTACTTGCTTCAGTGGAAATAGTAAGTCCGGCACTATAGGTATAAGGATAAAGTCCCATATAATAGTGCGGCTGTCTCATCCAGGTAAGTTCTGCTCCTTCATTAATATGGGCAGCATCTCCCCAGAACTCTTCTAAAGTATCTCTTTTTAGCTTGTTTAAAGTTGGAGCCTGAACACTTCCTCCATCCTCAATTATCTGATATACTTTTCTTTGATAATGAGCTTCCAATAAATGAGTAACAAAATTATGATAATAAGTACGACTTAAAAGAGTTGATAAAACCCATCTTTTCATTCTTTTATCCTCTACTGTATCCATTAAATAATTAGTCATTAACATTTCATTCATTGTTGAAGGTGCTTCTATGAAATAAAGTGATGGTCTGGTATCAAAAATATTTTGATTTTGCTGGGCCAGATAAAAATGACCGGCATGACCTAATTCATGAGCAAGTACAAAGGCCTCTCTCATCTGGGCTGTCCAGGAAATCAATACATAAGGATGTTTACCATAAGGAGTAGAACAAAAAGCTCCTGTTGATTTACCTTTATTTTGAACAAAATCAATCCATCTCTCGTCAAAAGCATTCTCTACCATTTCCAGATAGTCATCACCCATTACCGAGAGTGCATCTTTTATATGATTTTTAGCTTCATTAATAGTGATTTCAGGTTCAAAATCAGAATCAACACTCAGTTTTAGATCAGCAAAAGTCATCTCATCCAAACCGTGAATCCTCTGTAATAACTTAGCGTATTTACGCATATGAGGTGCCAATTTTTCCATAATAAGATCAATCTGTCTATTGTATAATTCTTTATCAACTTCCTGATCAAAAAGAAGATAATCTATAACAGAATCATGACCTCGCTGATCTGCTATAGTCTTTTCTTTTTGAACCTGAGTCTGGTAATTAGTAGCAATCGTATTTTGATATTTTCTTAAAGTATTGGAAAATTTCTTAAAAGCTTTTCTTCTTAATTTTGTATCTTCTTCAAACTCCCATTCCCCTTCAAAAAGAACAAAAGATAAAGGGTATTCCTCTCCATCTACTTCAAATTTGCCAAAATCCATATCTGCCAATTTTGCCTGATTATATATTTTATATGGAGCATCTAAAGTATTAGATAAAGCTGCCAGTACTTTTTCAGCTGAGGGAGGTAATACATATTCTTTTCCTCTCAGAATTTCCTTTAAATAACCTCTATTCTCTTCAGATTTTTCCATAGCTTTTTTTATAATTTCTTCATCAAGTTGAATAATCTCTGATTCTATAAAAGACATTTTGCTTTCAATTTCTGATGATATATTTCCCTGTTTCATCTGTCTTTTTTGGTTTTCTTCATTAGTCTGATCAACTGCAACAGCTAGAGAAGCATAATTTCCAGTAAGAACTACCATTTCATATAAATTTCTTAATTTGTCCAAACAGGTATTAATATTTTCTGCTGAATTGAGATTGCCTTTAAATTCTTCTTCAATTTCTGCTGCTAAATCTTTTGCATCTTCTACCATTTTTTTATATTCTTCTTCACTACTAAAAATATCATTAAGATTCCAGGTTAAATCCTGCTCCACTTCTGCTCTTGTTAACATTTCTTCTGCCATTATCTTTCCTCCTATTGAGATATTTTATATTATTTTACAATTTTATACTCCAATATATAACTTCACTAAAAATTAGAATTTTCCTTTAAATTTCACTATTTTTAATTAATTTTTTATCTTAAATCGAGTAATCTCTGGATAAGAATTAAAGCGGAAAGGAAGTAAACTGGTTCCCAAACCTCGATTAACATAGAGGATAGTATTTCCTATCTCATATTTACCTCTTAAATATTTTGTTTCAAAAAGTTTATTTAATAACAGTTTACCGATCAAGGGATAGATTATCTGACCACCATGAGTATCTCCAGCTAATACTAAATCAATATCATAATTTTTAATTGAATCAATAATATGATAGGTATGAGAAAGCAAAACATTATAACCATCAGACAGGTCAATCCCTTTTACTGCCTTATCTAAATAATCATGACCTCCATCAGGACTTCCTACTCCTATAAGATTAATTTCATTTCCATTTATAGATATTTTTGTACTTTCATTTTCCAGAAAAGTTATATTTTCTTTTTCAAATTTATTTTTTATTTCTTCAATATTTCTTTGATAATCATGGTTTCCTGAAACTGCATATACTTTAGGAGTAAACTCTAATTCATTTATAAAGCTAATAAATTCATCAATTTTATCAACATCGTTAAGATAATCACCTGTTAAAACAACTAAATTATATTCTATTTCTTTTAGTTTACTTTTAATGTTTTTTTCTAACTTACCTTTACCATCAAAATGAAAATCAGATAATTGTAAAATAGATATTTGATTTGCTATTTTTTCAGATTTTAGATTAACATTTTCAACTTTAACTTTAGTAGTATGATGATATAATACCCATACTTTTGCGATAATAATTATAGATAAAATAATAAAAAAGTACATTAAATGACCTCCCTACAGATAATTAACTGGCTTATTTGATTAGATTATTTACAACAAACTAACCTTTACTATTAATGCTAACACTGTTGCTAAAATCCCAACAGCAGTTCCGGAAAAAAGCTGTGTTATTTTGTGTCTTCCCAGTTTTAAACGTGACCAAAAAACTAATGGTAAAATAAGATATATATACCAGTATTTAAAGCTAATAAAATACAATAACAAAGTAAATGGACCGGAAACTCCTGCGGCATGGCCACTTGCTTTATGACCAATTACGGCATTAACAAAAGAAAGAATAATTCCCGAAAATAGATAAGCTACAAATACTGTCTTAACTCCTTTTGGAGCATTAAAGACAAAAGAAAATATATTTCCTGAAATATATCCGATAACTGCCAAAATGAAAGCAAGCCTTCTTTCTCCACTTCTACCTTTATCTTTATATTTAGGTATAACATTTTTTAAAGGGTAAGCCAAAATTGGAATAACAGTTAAAAAAACAAGGGAAAATAAATACCAGAGAAAACTATTATTATATATATTAGCACTATAAAAATATAATGTTGTTAAAACAAAAAGTCCAATAAATGGTACAACAGTAATTATACTTATCCATTTTGCCAATTTTTTAGCCATTTTAAGTCCCTCCCTGTCATATATTAACTTATTCATATTTTGCTTAATTCCTGCATAATACTAAAAATCCCGAATCATAAGATCCGGGATTATAATAAATTATTTAATTATCAAATTTTTTTAGATAAGTTTATATTCTTTAAGTATTTTTTCTATTTCGGTTCCTTCTATTTTATTTTTTATTTTTCTTTTTTCTAAGTCTGAAAGATCAAGTTCTGGTTTTTCTCCTTCAAATAAAACTTTTACTGCATTTAACAAATAACGAATATCATATCTTGAGCCAAACACTTCAGGTACTCCCTTTTCAACTCCAGTTAAAACATAGACTGCCTCCATAGCTGTTCTACCAGAATATTCAATAGTAAAAACAGTATCTCGAGCAGGTTCATCCAATGTTTCGGCAAATTGACCTAAAAAGGCAAAATTAACTGCATTTTTAGGAACCACATAAGGACGATCTCCAAATTCGCGGGGCATGAAATGTGAGGTTATATAGGGCATCATAACCGGAATTGCTGAACAAGTTTCTGCCAGTTCATCAATTTCATCTTCAGGAACCCCCAGATGATATAACCATTCTTTAGTGATCTCATTACCTGTACAATCTTTCATTGGCTTTTTAATATAATCTCCAGGAACATCTGTAAATAAACTATATAACCAGACTACAATATCATCTTCAGGTTGACCATAATACTGTGGCTGACGATTTACTGTCCAGCTCATAAGCCAGGATGAATCACGAGCTGTGACTATTCCACCTGTAACAGTACCGCCATTATAAGGAGAACGCCCTGTAATCTCTTCAATGTATTCAGGTACCTGTTCATTATGACAGGTTACCGTACAGGATTCCCAATTAGATTTTTCAGGTTGAGAACAAAATTTTTCTGGATTACCAAAGTCATCAGACTGCTCAGCTATATTTTTCCACAAATTCCAGATACCTTCATCTTTTGCTTCTTTTTTAAATGGAGCTGGCGTGTTATCATCACCATATCCGGAATCTTCAGTCATAGAACCATTAGTGACAAATACTAAATCATCCTCTGATAAATCAATAGACATATCATTATTATCTTTATCTCTGGCAACTATTTTTTTAGCAAATTTTTTATCATCTGATATTGAAAATTCAACATTATCAACTGTAACTCCATATTTAAAATTAGCTCCTTGATCTTTTAAATATTTTACCATTGGTTTAACAAATGAGGTATATTGATCATGTTCTGAAAACATTAACATTGAAAGATCAGGTAAACCATCAAGATGATGAATAAAACGATTCATATATAGTTTCATCTCTAAAGCACTGTTCCAATTTTGAAAAGCAAACATTGTTCTCCAGTAGGTCCAAAAATCACTGTTTAAAAGTTTATCTGAAAGAACATCCTCAATAGCTTTATTCTCAAGCTTTTCGTCCGGTATAAGTACAAAATCAATTAATTCTTTTGCCAATTCTGGACTCAAATTCAATTTACCATTATCATAACGTTCACCCCGATTGTGAGTTATACGACAATTACTATAGTTTGGATCATCATAATTTTGATAATAAAGACGTTCTAAAACAGTCTGATCTGGATCTTCGGTAGAAGGTAAAGTGCTAAACAAATTCCATAAAACTTCAAAATGGTTTTCCATTTCACGTCCTCCACGGGCTACATAACCTTTATTTTGAAGAAACTGTCCATCAAGAGAACCTCCAGGTACATCCAATTTTTCCAAAAAAGTAATATCATTTCCATCCATTTGTGCATCACGTATTAAAAAACAGCCTGCTGCTAAAGAAGCAATACCTGTTCCCACTAAATATGCTTTTTTATCTTCAATTCCTTCCGGCTTTCTGGCATCTACTAAAGAATGAAGTCTTCCATTTGTAAGTTTTAATCTGTCATCATGTGTTTTTAATTCCATTTTGCCACTTCCTTTCAATAATTAAAGTGATTTAAGTTTATTGTTCACTTCTTTCTTAAATTTATAATATTATCTTTCAATAGCTTTCACAATAGATAAAAAAACTGCGATGTTTGAATTTCAAACACCGCAGTCCAATTGCTTAAATTTTAAGCATATATATTCTTTTGTTTAATTAGAAAAACTCCCTCTCATCTTTTTGCCAGATATTTTCTAAATCAACACTTCTTTTTAGGGATAAGGCAATATTACCATTAAATAACTTGCCTATTCTTTTAATTATAATTTCAGTATCTTCTTCCATTCCACCTTCAATCCACCTTAAAACCATTTCTGTTAAAGCACTTTGATAGAAAGTGGCTATCAAATTTTTATCACCTTCAGCTGCTGGAATATCTTCACTTTTTTTCTGAACATAACGAGTCATAATATTTCCAGATACATTATATATATAATCTTCTAATTCTTCTCTACGTATAGAATTATATATATGATAAATAGCCTTTTTATTTTCTAAAGCAAATTCAGCTGCCAGAAGAAAACTTTCTTCCCAGGAAAGTGTATCATTATATTCATCAATAACTTTTTGTAGCTCAGTTTGAAAAATCTCAGATAAAATTTCATATATATCTTTATAGTGATAATAAAAAGTATTTCTATTAATTTCACATTTTTCAGCTATATCTGTTACTGTTATTTTATCAAGTGGTTTTTTGTTCAACATTTCTATAAATATTTCACGAATTAAATTTTTAGTATATTGTTTAGCCATTTTACCACTCCTCTTTTAGGAAGAGTTATATATTTTAATTTGAATGCCAAATAATGATAAACCCTATAATTGCCGAAAAAATAAAGACTAAAGGATTGTCAAAATTAGACGGTATTATCATGCGAATAGATCCCAGGATAAGACCAACAAAAAACCAACTCAAACCAGAATTATATCTTTTATATAATCTGGAAAAAAGATTTGATAAACCAAAAATACCTAAAAGTGCTCCTATAAAAAATATAGTAAGTACCAGCAGTTCAAGATTAGCAATAGCAGCTATCATATCACCATAAATCCCCATTAAAATAAGGATAGTCCCTCCTGGAACACCAGGAATAATCATTGCTGCACTGGATAGAGCTCCACCTATTAAAAGTGAAAAATTATTAGGAGGTATATGACTTACTACCCCAAAATCAGAAAGTCCTGCTAAAAATAATCCCCCAGTTAAACCTATTGCTAAAACTGCTCCTCGTTTAAAAGTCAATTTAAAATCATCACCTAAAACAGCTTTTATAGAAGCTAAAATGCACCCCAATAAAAATCCTAAAATTACTAAAGTATATGATTCAAATAAAGTGGCAAAAATTCTCCCACTGAGGAAAATTCCTAAAATTGAGCCTCCCCCAAAAGTAAACCAGCGAAATATTTTAAAACTGGCTATATCTTTCATCATATCTTCATATAAATTAAGAACTAATAACATTGTCCCCCCACTTATGGGAGTTATTATAACAAGTCCAACTACCAGCCCTTTCCAAAATTTATTTAATTGTTCTATAAGCTTATTTCTTAGTATATTCACTAATTATGTACTCCTTATATTATAATTTTTTTAGTTAGTTATTTGCTTTAACTATATCAAATTACAATAACTAATTCAATAAAATAAAACCCTATACAGGAATACTTTTTCCTGTACAGGGCTTAATGATTTGAATTCAATTGTTAACCTTTAATAGATCCAGCCAAAATACCACGGACAAAATAACGTTGTAGAGCAAAGAAAATTACTAAAGGCACTATAATTGAAATAAAGGCAGCTGAAGTAAGTAAATGCCAATTTTGACCATAAGATCCAACCAGATTTGAAAGGCGAACTGTTAAGGGAGCTACATCCTGAGTTCCTCCCAGATAAATTAAAGCAACCAGCAAATCATTCCAGACCCAGAGAAATTGAAAGATAACCAGTGAGGCAATTGCAGGTAATGATAGTGGTAAAGCAAGTCTGGTAAAAGTCTGCCAGATAGAGGCCCCATCAATAACAGCAGCTTCAAATAATTCATCAGGTAATGAATTGAAAAAATTATGAAGCATAAAAACTGCAAAAGGCAGTCCATAACCAGTATGAGAAATCCAGAGAGCAGGGAAGGTTCCTGATATCCCCAGCGTATTATAAAATTTTAAAATTGGAATAAATGTCATCTGAAAAGGAACAACCAGAAGGCCAACAATTAAAGAATAAATAAGGATTCTACCTTTAAACTGTAATTTTGCCAGGGCAAAAGCAGCAAAAGAAGCTATAATAACTGGAAAAATTGTTCCAGGAATAGCTACCATAAAACTGTTTTTAAAAGCCTGAGCCATTCCGCCACTAAATAATACCTGTTCATAATTTTCTAAGGTAAATTGAGTAAATTTTAGAGGACTATTTAATACTGTCCACCAGCCTGAACTATTCACCTCAGAGGCCGGGCGGATAGATGTAATCAATAAACCCATTGTCGGTAAAATCCAGATTAACATCACCAATAATACAAAGCCATGTAACATAGTTCTTGGCAGTAATTTTTTAATTAATTTTCTCATTATTCTTCTCCCCTCATACGATTAATATTTAGCACAATCACCGGAATTACACAGAGGAAAAGGATAACCGCTATTGCACTGGCCCGTCCATAATTTCTATATTGAAACATTTCCTTAAACATTCGATTGGCTATTACTTCTGTATCATAATTACCATTAGTCATAACATATACTATATCAAATATCTTTAATACATTTACTACCATTGTAGTTGCAACTACTGCAATTGAAGATTTCATCCAGGGTAAAATAACATGCCAGAATATCTGCCATTCATTGGCACCATCAACTCGGGCTGCATCCAGCAAATCCTGAGGAATACCTTTATAAGCTGCTGAAAGAATAACCATACAGAAACCGGTCCAGATCCAGATCCCTACAAAAATCAAAGATAAATTGTTAGTCCAGGGACTTTCCAGCAACCACCCCTTTGGCTGTCCCCCAAACATAACCATAATCTTATTTAATAAACCAATTTGTTCTGCACCTGGAGGTCGATAGGTGTAGACAAACTTCCAGATTACACCAGCCCCAACAAAGGAAACTGCCATTGGCATGAAAATAATAGACTTTGTTATTTTTTCATATTTAACTCTGTCTGTTAAAACAGCCAGGATAAGCCCCAAACCAACAGTAACTGCTGTAAAAATAATCAACCACATTAAATTATTACGAAATGAAATTAACATTGACCGATTTGTAAATGAATAGATATAGTTTTTTAACCCTACAAAACTTTCTAATTCCTGATCTAAAAAACTAATAATTACAGTGCGAATAGTGGGATAAATTAAAATCAAAAGTAAAACAAAAAGAGCAGGCCCTATAAGTAGGGCCGCCCATAATTTTTCATTTTGTTGACTGCGCATATTACCCCTCCTGACCAAAGTTGGGATTAATTTTTAATTAATATGCCTCTTCTGCTGCATCTTCTAATCTTTGTAAGATATTATCAAGATCCTGACCGCGGACATAATTTAAACTTTGCTGCCAGAAAGCACCAGATCCAAGTGAGGAAGGCATTGAATCAGAACCATCAAATCTAAAGGTATCTGCATTACGAAGCATTGCTGCCATTTCTTTGGTTAAATTATCAGGGTAGGCGTTAGGATTAATTTCTTCATTTACTCCTAATTTACCTAATTCTGAAACCCAGATCATCTGTGCTCCAGGTGAGGCCATATAACGCATGAATTTGCGAGCTGACTCATTATTATCCATCATACTTAACATATCAGCTGCTCCTAAAACTGGATTACCGTGTTCTTCATCTATTGGAGGGAAAGGGAAAAAGTCAAAATCTTCACCAGCAACAAGGTCTGGATTATTGTCTTTAATGAAACTGGTTATAAAACTGGCCTGACGATGTAGATAGGCATTTGGTGAATCGGCAAAAAGAGCATTAACCGAGTCGCCAAAATTGGTAGCTAAGACATTTGTAGGACCACCATAGACTCTGTCAGAATCACGAGTTATTTCACCGAATATTTCAAAGGCTCTTTTTACTCTTTCATCTGTCCAGGGAATTTCATGATTGACCCATTGATCATAAACTTCTGGGCCAGCTGTTCTAAGCATTATGTCTTCTATCCAGTCAGTTGCAGGCCAACCACTTGCTTCTCCTGATTCTAGACCAATGGCCCAGGGGGTATCTCCATTTTCAATCATTGTATCTGTCAATTCTTTTAATTCATCCCAGGTTTCAGGAACTTCATAACCTTTTTTCTCAAATTCCTTAGGATTGTACCAGACCAGACTCTTCACATCAGCAGAAATAAAAAGACCATACATTCCATCTTCATATTCAGCCAGATCAATCCACTTTTCATCATATTCTTTTCTAAATTCATTCATATCAAAAACATTTTTTAAATCAACAAGATTTCCATCTTCTGCATGATCCTTCATCATTCCCATTCCGGTAAGATGGACAATGTCTGGTGGATTTCCTGCTTCCAGACGAGTTGTGAGAAGAGTAGGGAGATCTCTAGTACTTTCATGTTTTACTTCAATTCCTGTAGCAGCCTCAAAAGATGCAGCTACTTTTTTGAAGGCATCTAACTCCTGACCACCCCAGACACTCATCACTGTGATAGAATCTTCCTGAGCCTGAACCTCAACTGAACCACCAACAAGAAGGCCAAACACTAACACCACGCTAAGCAACAGTGATAAAGATCTTAACATTTTACATTTCCCCCTTTTTTATTGTGAGTTAAATTAAGAACTCTTTGTTAATAATTATACCACTAAGTGAAATAATTTTCAAAATATTTATAATGACTCTATTTTATTTTATTAAATAATTTAACTCCTGGTATTTTTTCAAAATGTTTATCTAAACTATATACTTTTGCATCATTAGATATAGCAACTGCTGAAATAATTATATCAGTTAAAGGAATTGTAATACCTTTTCTCCTTAATTTATTTGAAATATTTCCAGCTTTCTTCCAATTTTCTAATGTTATTTCCAAATAAGGAATTGCATCAATAGAATTTTTGAGTTTTTCATATTCCTTTTCAGTCTTTACCCCCTGTAATAATTCTGTAACTATAGGACCTGTCATAAACAAACAGTCTTCCATAATTCTTTTCTCGATGAAATTAACAATATTAGTATTATTATTAAAATACTCAATCCAAATTGAAGTATCAACTATTATTTTTTGTTTCTTCAATTTCAGCACTCCTCAACTTATCAATAGATTTTTCGTCAAATTCTATTTCTCCTTTTAATTTCATAAACTGTTTCAATTTTCTAAAACGAATAGCATCTATTAAAGCATTTTCTACCATTTCTGATTTACTATTTGTATTATATATAGCTTCTGCTTCCTTAATAATCTTTTCTGACAAATTTAAGGTGGTTCTCATTATCATCATCTCCCTCATAATAATTATACATCATTTTATTATGATAA
>DATFIM010000128.1 GCA_035270125.1 Halanaerobiales bacterium
ATTATGAGCTTCATCAATAATCAAATTTTTATAAGGAGGTAAAACACCACTCTCATCATTTAAATCATATTTCAATCTGGCATCTGCTAATAAAAGGTGATGATTAACTACTAAAAGATCAGCTGAATAAACTTCTTTTCTGGCCTGCATAAAAAAACATTCAGAAAAAAATGGACAATTTGTCCCTAAACAAAGATCTCCTTCTGAAGAAATTTCACTCCATATTTCTCTATCAATCACAAAGTTTGCTTCAGATCTACTCCCACTTTCAGTATCTTCAACCCAATTTATAATTCTACTTAACTCCATCTGTTTTTCCTTGTCATCTTTTAATAAATCTTTGGACTTATCTTTAAATCTTTTTAGTTTTCTTAAACATATATAATTAGAACGACCTTTAACTAAAACACTTTTAAATGAAAAAGGTAATATTTTTTTTAAAGTAATTAGATCCTTATTTATTAATTGTTCCTGTAAATTAATAGTATTAGTAGAAATAACAATTTTTTCATTATTGTAATTAGCCCAAAATAAAGCTGGTATTAAATAGGCAAAAGATTTTCCAGTACCTGTTCCAGCTTCAATAAATGATTGACCATAATTATTAAATATTTCTATTACTTTTTCCACAACTTTAATTTGTTCATCTCTATATTCATAGTCATTTAAAACAGATGCTAATTCTCCGTTTTCAGAAAAAATATCAATTATTTTCTCTTTAGAAAGTTTTTTTTCTTTTTCAGGTATTTTGGGTTCAACTACAACATATATTTCCTTTACTTCATTATCTATTATAGCAAAACCTATGCCATTTTGACCAAGACGTGAAGCTATTCTAATATCTGCAGCAGAAGGTCTAAGGTCGCCTGATGGATGGTTATGTATTAATACTTGACCCGGCCTGACCTCATTTGTTAAAGCAGGAGTCATATTTTTGTTTCCTCTTGCTTTTAATTCATAGCTAGTAATTTTATTACTTTCACTATCAATATCTCCGATAATAAATATTTCATTTTCTTCTGCTTCTTCTATATCATTTTTTATTAATTTTTTTACTTCACTATTTATAAAATCATTAATATTCACAATATCCTCCTATTAATTCTTAAGATCCCATAATATCTCTACATCTTTATCTTTTCCCTCAAATTGAGGAGTTTCAAGAATAAAAGGAATATCTTTTAGTAAATTATGATTGATTATCAATTCAAATCCATCTTTCCCAATTTTGCCTTCACCAATATGAGCATGTTCATCTTTTTTTGATGAACATTCATGTTTAGAATCATTTATATGAATTATTTTCAGTTTATTTAACCCAATTTTTTTATCAAAATCATCTAAGGCTTTATTTAAATATTTCTTGTTTTTTATATTATATCCTGCTGCAAAAGCATGACATGTATCAAAACAAACTCCTATTTTATCATTATTATTCACACCAGTAATTATATCATAAAGTTCCTCGAATTTCGACCCAATAGCAGTTCCAGCACCAGCAACATTTTCTAATAAGATCATCGGACCATTATCATTGGTTTCCTCTAATAATTTGTTTAATCCTTCATATAATTTTTTTATTCCATTTTTTATTCCACTACCTGTATGATTTCCAGGATGTAAAACAAGATATTGAGCACCAATTTTACTTGCACGAATATATTCTTTTATTAAAACATTCAACGATTTTTCCCATAATTTTTTTTTAGGACTAGCCAAATTTATCAAATAAGAACTATGAACTACTAATGGGTTCATACCCATATTTTTAATATTATCTTTAGTTTTATTTATCTCTTCTTCGCTTATTTTTCTGAGTTTCCAGCCTCTTGGATTTTTTACAAATATCTGTAGAGTATTACAATTTATCTCTTTAGCTCTAATTACTGCTTTATCAAGACCTCCAGAAATTGATACATGCTTACCAATTCTCATCAAATCACCTCATTAGATAAACTATTTAATAACAAAAAAACATAAACTAGTATGACCTAGTTTATGTTTTTTAAATAAAATTCAGTTTTAAAATTAATCTTAATTATCTTCATCTTCTAAAGCTTCTTTTCTTGAAAGATTAATTCTATCCTGATTATCAATTTCTATTACTTTTACAGGGACTGTATCTCCAACTTTAAGAATATCTTCAACTTTTTTCACATGATAATCTGCAAGTTCAGAAATATGAACAAGTCCTTCTTTACCAGGTAATATCTCAACAAAAGCTCCAAAATTAACAACTCTTTTTACTTTTCCTTCATAAATTTCTCCAACTTCAACATCCTTAGTTAATTCTTCTATCATTTCTCTTGCTTTTTCACCATTTTCCTGATCATCAGCAAGAATATTGATTGAGCCATCATCTTCAATATCAATTTTGGCATCAGTTTCATCAATAATTTTATTGATAGTTTTACCACCTGGTCCAATTACAGATCCAATTTTATCAGGATCTATTTTCATAGAAATCATAGATGGAGCATATTCAGATAATTCCTGGCGAGGCTCAGCTAAAACTTCATTCATCTTACTTAAGATATGAAGTCTTCCTTCTTTTGCTTGAGCTAATGCCTTTTTCATAATATCAACTGAAATTCCTTTGATCTTTATATCCATCTGTAATGCTGTAATACCATCTTTAGTTCCAGCAACTTTGAAATCCATATCTCCATAATGATCTTCAAGTCCCTGAATATCAGATAAAATTCTAATTTCATCATTTTCTTTCAATAGTCCCATGGCTATTCCAGCTACAGATTTCTTGAGAGGAACACCTGCATCCATTAATGCTAAGGAACTTCCACAAATACTTGCCTGAGATGTAGAACCATTAGATTCAAGAACTTCAGAAACGACTCTAAGAGTATAAGGAAAATCTTTTTCTGATGGTAACATAGGTCTCAGAGCTTTTTCTCCAAGAGTACCATGCCCTATCTCTCTTCTACCAGGTGAACGAAGTGGATTGGTTTCACCTACACTATATGGTGGGAAATTATAATGATGCATATAACGTTTTGTTTCTTCTTCCCCAAGACCAAATAATACCTGTTCATCACTGGAAGCACCGAGAGTGGCAACACTCATTGCCTGAGTTTGACCTCGTGTAAATACCCCAGTTCCATGTGCTCTAGGTAGTATACCAACCTCACACCAGATAGGTCTTATCTCATCTGTTTTTCTCCCATCAGGTCGAATATTTTCATTAACTATCAAAGATCTAATTGAATTTTTTAGTATTTTTTCCAAAGATCTTGAAACATGAGATAGGATGTTTTCTAACTCATTATTATCTTTATATTTTTCCTCAAAATATTCTTTAGTTTCTTCTTTTACAGAATCAACATTATTTTCACGTGTTTTCTTGTCTTTGGTTCTAACTGCTTTATCCATTTTATCTTTTGCATAATTTTTTACTTCAGTGTAAATTGACTGATCTAGTTCTTCTTTTTGAAAATTATATTTTTCTTTGCCGGCTTCTTCACGCATTTGTTTTTGTAGCTTAACTAATTTTTTTATTTCTTTATGAGCCAATTCAATAGCTTCTACCATTTTTTCTTCACTAACTTCATTTGCTCCAGCTTCTACCATAAGAACTGCATCATCTGTACCAGCGATTGTTAATTCTAGATCACTATTTTCCTGTTCTTCTTCTTTAGGATTGATCACTAATTCTCCATCAACCAAACCTACTTTTACTCCAGCAATAGGACCAGCAAAAGGTATATCAGATAAAGTAAGGGCAGCAGATGCACCATTCATTGCTAAAATATCAGGTTCACAATCATCATCTACTGATAAAACAGTAGCAATAACCTGAATATCATGTCTAAAACCTTCTGGAAAAAGTGGTCTAAGTGGTCTATCAATCAAACGTGCATTTAAAGTTGCACTGTCCCTGGGACGCCCCTCTCTCCTGGTAATACTTCCTGGTATTTTTCCAATTGCATATACTCTTTCTTCATAATTAACCATTAGTGGCAGATAATCAATGCCTTCTCTTGGTTTTGACATGGTTGCTGTAACTAAAACTACAGAATCACCATATCTAACCATAACTGATCCATTAGCCTGTTTTGCTAATTTACCAGTCTCAAAGGTAAATTCTCGTCCTGCGAGATCATAATTCCAATTTTTAACCATATAAATCCTCCTTATTATAATTTTACACTAAATACATTTATAGAGCGGGAATAACCCGCCCTACTAATTTTTTATCCACGTATATCTAATTTCTTTATTAAATTACGATATCTTTCAACATCATTGTTTTTAAGATATCTTAATAATTTCTTTCTTTTACCAACCATTTTTAAAAGCCCTCTTCTTGAGTGATGATCATTTTGATGTTCTTTAAGATGATCTGTCAATTCTGAAATACGGGCAGTTAATAGAGCAATTTGCACCTCAGAAGAACCTGTATCTCCTTCTTCTCTCTGGTACTCTTCTATAATTTCTTGTTTTTCTTCTTTACTTAACATAAAACTTCACCTCCCTGTATTTTTATTCACCATAAGCCACGAAACCGCTGGAGAAACGAAATCCTAGCATATGGCAGCATAGTAACACTTCTTATAGTTTAACATAAAATATTTCTTGTGTAAAGAATATCTGTTTTGATTTGAGAAATCAAATCATCTTTATTAGAAAATCCTTTTTCTTCTCTTATAAATTCATATAATTCAACTTCTAGAATTTCATCATATAAATCTTTATCAAGATCTAAAATATGGACTTCTATTGTATAATCATTATTTGTAAAGGTAGGTTTCTCTCCAAAATTAACTACGGCTTTATAAGTTTCATTTTTATGATGAGCAACTGCCGCATAAACTCCCTTTGGAGGTAAAACATAATCAGTAGTTAAACTTAAATTAGCAGTTGGTATACCTAGTTTTCTTCCTCTTCCTTCACCTGTTACAACCTTACCTTCTAATTTATAATTTCTTCCTAAATATTTAGTAACTTCATTTACTTTTCCTTCTTTTATTAATTTTCTAATATAGGTACTGGATATTTTGCTTGCTTCTTTTTTTATAACTGGTATAATAGTTGTTTCTATATTATAAATATCATCCAAATTTTTTAATTTTTTGGTATTGCCTGTTTGATTTTTTCCAAATTTGAAGTCTGAACCAACAACTATATGTTTAACACCTATCTTTTTTATCAAAATTCCATATATAAATTCTTTAAAAGTTAAATTAGAAAAATCTTTAGTGAATTTTTGTTCAAAATAGTAATCTAACCCTAATTTTTCTAATATTTTTATTTTTTGTCTTCTTGAAATTAAAAAAGAAGGCGATTTTTCAGGGGCTACAATTTCTAATGGATGAGGAAAAAATGAAAAAACTCCACTTTCCATATCTCTATTTTTGGCTATTTCGATAGTTTCATTAATTATTTTTTGATGTCCTTTATGTAAACCATCAAAAGAACCAATAGCAACCACTGTAGGTTTATTATGATATTTAGAAAATAAATTACTTTTTATTACTTCCATCAAAAATCATCCTATTTATCTAGATTTAATTAGAAAAACTCTAAGAGCCTTAGCTTTTTCTTTAGATTTTTTTACTTCATTTATAGAAATAAATTCATTCTGATTGCTATAAATTAAAACATTTTCATAATTTTCAATAATACTATTATCATCTACAAAATCATCAAAATCAAGAACAGCACCATTTATAGCTTTTTTATATGCTGTCTTTTTTAAAGTTAATTTGGGATAATCTAAAGGTTGGTCCATCGGTAGTAAAAAATCATCTGAATTATCAGCTATTTCTTTTTCAATCATTTTATAAGTATATGTATTTTTTAATAAAAATGGCCCTGATTTAGATCTAATTAAAAAAGTAAGATAAGCCCCACAATTCAGTTCATCCCCTAAATCACGAGCAAATGATCTTATATAAGTTCCTTTACTGCATTTAATTTTTATTCTTATCTTTGGTAAATTAATTGCTGTAATTTTTGCATTTTTGATATTTATTTTTCTTGCTTTCCTTTTTACCTTTTTTCCCTGCCGTGCTATTTTATATAATCTTTTACCATCTTTTTTTACAGCTGAATACATAGGAGGAAGCTGTTCTTTTTTTTCTGAAATTTTGTTTATTGCTTCTTTAATTTCAGTTAAAGATAAATCTAACCATTTATCACTTTCAGATAAAACTGTTCCTTCACTATCAAGAGTATCAGTTGTTTTTCCTAAAGTAATTTCAGCTATATATTCTTTATCATCTTCGGGTAAATAAGGTATTACTTTTGTTGCCCTACCAAAACAAATTGGCAAAACACCACAGGCCCTAGGATCCAGAGTTCCTGTATGTCCTGCTTTAGGATGATTTAATATTTTCTTAACTCTACCTATGGCTTTAAAAGAGCTGACTCCAGGTGGTTTTAATAAATTTATTATACCACTTCTTTTATACATGTTTTTGCACCTCTTTTATTACCATATCCTTTACTTCATCTAACTCTCCTTTTATTGTACACCCTGCAGCTCTGGGATGACCTCCTCCTGAAAATTTAGATGCAATTTCATTTACTTTACAATATTCATTAGATCGAAAACTTACTTTTATTTCATTTTCTTTTTCAGTAAAAGAGATTCCAACTTCTACATTTTTTATATCCCGAGCATAATTTACAATACTCATAGAATCAATTTCATCCATACCGGCTTCATCAAAACTATCTTTAGATGCTGTAAGCCAAGCTATTTTACCATCTTCACTTCTTTTTATAGTTGATAGTGCAAGCCCCTTAAATAATACAGATTTATAAGAATTTCTACTATAAAGCATTCTATTAATTTTATAAAGGTTTACACCTTTTTTCATAAGTTCAGTAGTTACTTCTAATACATCAATATTAGTATTACTATATCTAAAAGAACCTGTATCACCAATTATACCTGTTATAAGAGCTTCTCCTATTCTTAGGTCAACATCTATTTGCAAAATATTTGCTAAATCATAAACAATAAGAGCTGCTGCTGCTTTTTGAGGATTAACATAATTATAATCAGCAAAATTAGTATTATCTTCATGATGATCAATATTAAAAACAGGGAAAGAATCCAGATAATTCTTCCCCTGAGCTAATCGATCAGCATCTCCAGAATCAAGAGCAATAATATTATATTTTTTATCTTTTTGAAATTTAAATTCATCAAAAAATTGATAGTCATTTTCTCTTATATCAAGAAAGTCATAATCTTTAATATCTTCAGCTAATAATACAAGTGAGTTTTTATTAAGTTTATCTAAAATCCACTTTAAACCAAAAAGTGAGCCAATACAATCAGCATCAAAATCAATATGACCTATTAGTAGAAAATCATCTCTTTTTTTAATCAATTTTGCTATTGAATTTAAATCCATTATTAATTATTCCTCTCTTTTACTCATCGTTATTTTCTAGATTTGAACTGTTATTATTATCTGTATCTTCTTCTCTTACCTCTTTTATTAAATTAGATATATATACTCCATGTTCTATTGAGTCATCATATCTAAAAATAATTTTTGGAGTATGGTAAGTTGTAATTCTTTCTCCTACCAGTTTTCTGATAAAACCAGTAGCTTTTTCTAAACCAGCCATTGTTTCTTCTTTTTCAGTTTCATCACCATAAACACTAACAAAAACTTTTGCATGACGTAGATCTCCAGAAACTTCTACATCAGTTATAGAAACAAAGCCAATTCTTGGATCTTTTACTTCTCTTCTTATAATCTGGCTTACCTCTTCTTTTAAAAACTCTGCAACTTTTCTTTCTCTTTGTCCACTCATTTATATTCACCTCTAGAGAGTGCGTTTAATTTCTTTATAATAATAAATCTCCAAAATATCTCCAACTTTGATATCATTATAGCCTTCGATACCTACACCACACTCATATCCTTCTTTTACTTCTCTAACATCATCTTTAAATCTTTTTAATGAACTGATATCCCCTTCGTGGATAACTACTCCATCTCTTACTAATCGAACTTTATAATTTCTATTAATTTCTCCATTTTTAACATATACACCTGCAATAATACCTATATCAGGTACTTTAAATGTATCACGAACTTCAGCTCGTCCTGCTGTTACTTCTTTTAATTCAGGATCTAATAAGCCGGCCATAGCATCTTTGATTTCTTCGATTGCCTTATAGATAACCCGGTAAGTTCTGATTTCTACACTTTCCTTATCAGCAAGATTTTCCACTGCTGTACCTGGTCTTACATTAAACCCTATAATAATAGCATTTGATGCACTTGCAAGGTTAACATCAGTTTCATTTACTGCTCCAACCCCAGTATGAATTACATTTACAGTAACTTCATCAGTGGAAAGTTTGATAAGAGATTCTTTTAAAGCTTCAATAGAACCCTGTACATCAGCTTTAATAATTACATTTAATTCTTTTACTTCACCTTCCTGAATTTGATCATAAAGATCTTCTAAGCTTACCTTAGATTCCTGGTGAATTTCTCTTTGATGCTGTTCTTCACGGCGATCTTCAGCTATATTTCTTGCTTTTTTGGTATTTTTTAATACCTGAACAAAATCACCAGCAGAAGGCACATCAGAAAAACCTAATATTTCAACTGGAGTAGATGGCCCAGCTTTTTCAATACGTTTACCAGTTTCATCAAGCATAGCCCTTATTCTACCACTCGTTACTCCAGCTAATAGAGAATCTCCAACTTCCATACTACCATTTTTTATTAAAACAGTAGCTACTGGTCCTCTTCCTTTATCTAACTCAGCTTCTACAACTACACCTTCACCGGGGCGATTAGGATTAGATTTGATTTCTTCCATTTCTGATAAGAGAAGGATCATTTCTAATAGTTCGTCAATATTTTCTCCTTTTAGGGCAGATAATTCAACACAAATGGTATCTCCGCCCCATTCTTCAGGAACCAATTGATGTTCAGTCAACTCCTGTTTAACTCTATCAGGTTGAGCATTAGCTTTATCAATTTTGTTAATAGCTACAATTATTGGTACATCTGCGGCCTGAGCATGGTTTATTGCTTCAACAGTTTGAGGCATAATACCATCATCAGCGGCGACTACCAAAATTGCAATATCAGTAACTTTTGCTCCTCTTGCTCTCATAGCTGTAAATGCTTCATGACCGGGAGTATCTATAAAGGTAATATTTTTATTATCTATATTTACCTGATATGCACCAATATGTTGAGTTATTCCCCCTGCTTCACTTTCTGTCACTCTTGTTTTTCTAATCATATCAAGAAGAGTTGTTTTTCCATGATCAACATGTCCCATAACAGTTACAATAGGCGGCCTTAATTCTAGATCTTCAGGTTTGTCTTCAATTTCAGGACCCACTCTTTCTGGTTGATCTTCTTCCTCTTCTTCCATCTCTTCTTCAGAAATTATTTCAATATCAATATTTAATTCATCTGTTAATAATTCTAATGACTCTTTATCAAGTGAATGGTTAACATTTGCCATTACTCCAAGACCTATTAATTTTTTTATTAATTTATTTGCTGGATAATCTATTTCTTCAGCAAACTCTTTTACTGTAAGAGGAGTAACAACAACAGTTTTATCACTTTTTTCACTTTCCTCAACTTTTTTACTTTCTTCTGCCTGACTTGTTACAATTTCTTCTTTACTTTCTATATCAATGTCTTCCTTGCTTTTTTCACTATCTTCACTATACATATCACGTATTAAATCTGCTGTTTCTTCTTCAACTGTACTCATATGACTGGAAATTTCAATACCTAATTCCTGTAAAGCATTAACTAACTCTTTACTTTCCATTTCCAATTCATCAGCTAATTTATAAACTCTAATCTTACCCATTAATAACACCTCCGTATTTAATCAATCACTCATTATTTATCTCCTCCACTAATTTCTGATAAAGTTCATCAGATAAGTCTGTTTTTAAAGCTTTACTCAATTTTCCGTTTTCCCAGGCTTTATCAAGACATTCCTGATTTGGACATAAATACGCTCCTCTACCGGGAAGATTCCCGCGAGGATCAACTAAAATTTCATTTTTATTATTTACCACTCTTAATAATTCAACTTTATCTCTTCTAGCACCACAACCTACACACTGTCTAATTGGCGTCTCTCTCAATTATCTAAAACCTCCTGTTAGATTAAATTATTTATAATAAGCCAACAAGAACTATAATTCTTCTTCAGAATTATCTATTTCTTCAACTTCAGAATCTGTTTCTTCATCATCAAAAACATATTCAGACTCTTTTTTAATATCAACTTTCCAACCAGTTAATTTAGCTGCTAACCTGGCATTCTGTCCTTCTTTCCCTATTGCTAATGATAGCTGGAAATCCGGTACAATCACTTTTGCTTCCTGTGCTTCATCATCTGTTATTACTTTTAATACTTCAGCAGGATTTAAAGCATTAGCAATTAATTCAGCAGGGTCATCATTCCATTTTATAATATCAATTTTTTCACCATTTAATTGATCAACTACCGCCTGAACTCTCATACCTTTAGGTCCAACACAGGCCCCTACTGGATCAACATTTTCCTCATCAGAAGTTACAGCCATTTTAGATCTATAGCCAGCTTCTCTGGCTACTGCTTTAATTTCTACAGTACCATCAAAAATTTCAGGTACTTCTAATTCAAAAAGTCTTTTTAATAAACTGGGATGTGTTCTTGAAACAAGAATACGTGGGCCTTTAGTTGTAGTACTAACTTCAGCAATATATAATTTAATTCTTTTGCCTTTTTCATAAACTTCTCCTGGAATTTGTTCCGGAGGAGGCAAAATTGCTTCAGTTTTACCCATATCAATTAAAATATTATCATAATGAAAACGCTGGATGGTTCCCGTTATTAATTCTCCTTCTTTTCTTTTATAATGATCATAAATTACATCCCTTTCTGCTTCTCTAATTCTTTGCATAACTACCTGTTTAGCAGTTTGAGCTGCAATTCTTCCAAAATTATCAGGAGTAACCTCTTTTTCCAAAATATCTCCAACTTCATAATTTGGATCTTTTTCTTTAGCTTTTTCTAGAGGTATTTCAAAGTTTTCATTTTCTACCTCTTCAACTACTTTTTTACGAGAATAAACTTTGACTTCACCCTGATCACTATCTAACTCAACACGTACATTTTCTTTAGAGCCAAAATCTTTTTTATATGCAGAAAGTAGTGCACTTTCAATTGCCTCTAATAGAACTTCTTTTGAAATACCCTTGTCTTTTTCAATTTCATCAAGGGCATTAATGAATTCTAAATTCATTTATCAACTCCTCCTCATTTTACAAATAACAATAAATCTTTTTTGCAGTTTTCCTAAAAATCAAAAGTTAAATTCGCATGAGCAATTTTATTAAAGGGAATTTCAATCACTCCTTTTTTATCATCTATTATTACTTTATTATCCTCAAAATTAATCAATTCACCTCTAAATTCTTTTTTATCATCTATTGGAGCATAAGTATTAACTTCTATTAATTCACCTTTAAACCTTAAAAAATCTTCTTTATCAACTAAAGGTCTTTCTATTCCTGGAGATGAAACCTCAAGAATATACTGTTTATCTATAGGGTCTTTTCTATCTAATTCAGCACTTAAAAGTTTACTAATATCTTCACAATTTTTTAAAGTCAACTCACCATCTAAATTTTCTATAAAAACTCTTAAAATCCAATCTGATCCTTCTTTTTGATAATCAACATCCACTAAGTTTAAACCTTCAGTTTTAACTAATGGTTCAGCTAATTCTTTTACAATATCAACTACCCTACTCATTAAATAGCTCCTTTCATACAAACATATTCTTAAAAAAAGACCTGTGACAAAATCATTTTATATATTGAAAGAGTGGGTAAAAACCCACTCTCTACAGTACAATATCCTATATAACATCCTCTATTATTTTACCATAGTGTACCTTATCTTGCAAGTTTACCATAATGAAAGCTGATTTTTTTCAGGTAAGTCATCTAAACAACCATGGTCTGTTAAAACTTCGACAACTGTTTTAGTAACACTTGATCTATTGACAAGGTCTTCAACAGATTTATATTCTCTATTATTTCTACTTTCAACTATACTTTCTGCTGCACTATTACCCAATCCCTGAAGACTAATTAAGGGAGGTAAAAGTTTTCCTTCCTGTAATTTGAACTCATAAGCAGCAGATTCATAAAGATCTACATTTTTAAACTCAACCCCTCTTTGCATAGCTTCAATAACTATTTCTAAAACTGATAATGTTCCTTTTTCTTTTTGAGTTTTATCATTGCCCTTGTTTTCTAATTCTTCCATTTTCCTCTGAATATAATCAAATCCCTGACTTACCATTTCCGCATCAAAATCTCCAGCCTTAATGGAAAAATATGTTTTATAAAAAGCTTTTGGGTGATGAACTTTAAAATAAGCAATTCTAAAAGCCATCATTACATAAGCAGCAGCATGTGCTTTAGGAAACATATACTTTATTGTTTTACAAGACTTAATATACCAATCAGGAACATTATTATCTCTCATTGCTTTTTCTTCTTCCTCAGATAAACCTTTACCTTTTCTAACATGTTCCATTATCCAGAAAGCTTTAGAAGGCTCTATACCTTTTTGGAGCAAATAATTCATTATATCATCTCTTACAGATATAACTTCAGAAAGTTCTGCAGTATCATTTTTAATTAAATCCTGGGCATTATTAAGCCAGACATCAGTACCGTGAGAAAGTCCACTGATTCTTACAAGTTCAGCAAAAGTTGTTGGTTTGGTATCAACCAACATTTGCCTTACAAAACTCGTCCCAAACTCCGGTATACCTAATGTTCCTACTTTGGTCCCAATTTCTTCTTCTGTAACTCCTAATGCTTCATTTTTAGAAAATATACTCATAGTTTCTGGGTCATCTATTGGAATACTTTTGGGTTCAATCCCTGTAATATCCTGTAGCATTCTTAAAGAAGTCGGATCATCATGACCTAATAAATCCAATTTTAAAATTCTCCCACTTATTGAATGATAATCAAAGTGGGTAGTTAAAACATCCGTTTCCTGATCATTTGCTGGATGTTGGATTGGAGTAAAATCATGAATATCCATATTTTTAGGTACTACCATTAAACCACCGGGATGTTGACCGGTAGTTCTTCTAACACCAGTACAACCATCAACCAATCTATTTACTTCTGCTTTTCGTAAATTTAAATCTTTTTCATCTATATAACCTTTAACAAAGCCAAAGGCAGTTCTATCAGCAATTGTAGATATAGTACCTGCTCTATATACATATTCTTCTCCAAATAATTTTTCAGTTTCTTTATGAATTTTAGATTGATATTCTCCAGAAAAGTTAAGATCAATATCAGGAACTTTATCTCCTTTAAATCCCATAAAAACTTCAAAAGGAATATCAAAACCATCTTTTATATATTCAGTCCCACATTCTGGACATTTTTTATCAGGTAAATCAACTCCAACTCCCACTTTTTCCTCTGTAAAGAATTCTGATCTACTACATTCTGGGCATCTATAATGAGGAGGTAGTGGATTAACTTCAGTGATATCACACATAGTTGCTACTAATGACGAACCTACCGAACCTCTAGACCCAACTAAATATCCATCTTCTAAAGATTTTTTTACTAATTTGTGTGATATTAAATAAATTACTGAATAACCATTATCTATAATAGATTTCAATTCTTTTTCCAGACGATCAACTACTAAATCAGGAAGATTTTCACCATACATAGTATATGCTCGATTATAACTCATTTCTCTAATTTGTTTTTCTGAGCCTTCAATTTTAGGTGTAAACAAACCTTCAGGGATAGGTTTCATTTCTTCTATCTGATCAGCTATTTCTTTTGGATTATTTATTACAACTTCTTTAGCAACTTTTTCACCTAAATAAGAAAATTCTTCTAACATTTCATTTGTCGTTCGATAATAAAGTGGTGGTTGTTGATCAGCATCATCAAATTTTTGACCTAATTGTAATATTTCTCTAAATATCTTATCTTCTTCATTTAAAAAATGAACATCTGCTGTAGCTACAACCTTTTTATTTAATTTTTTTCCTAAATTATATATTTTTTTATTTATTTCTTTTAATTCTTCTTCTGATTCAAGTTGTTCACCTATCATAAATTTATTATTTCCTAATGGTTGTATTTCAAAATAATCATAAAAAGAAGCGATTTTTTCAATTTCTTTTTCAGATTTATTTTGCATATACGCTTTGTACAGTTGTCCTGATTCACAGGCTGAACTAATAAGCAAATTTTCCCGATATTGTATTAATTCACTTTTCAAAATTCTAGGTTTTCTATAAAAATGGTTAATATGAGAATTAGAAACTAATTTATAAAGATCTTTTAATCCTTTAGAGTTTTTAGCTAAAATTATGGTATGATAAGTTGGTAACTCCCGCCAGCTAATTTCACTACTTAATTTATTAATATCTTCTAATTTCTTATAATTTTTCTTTTTTAACATTTCTAAAAAGTTTATTAAAATTTCAGCAGTAGCCTCTGCATCATCATCAGCCCTATGATGATTTTCTAGATTTACATTAAAATATTTAGCTAAAGTATTTAATTTGTGATTTTTAATACCACTTAATAGTGCTCTACTTAAAGCAAGGGTATCAAGAACTGGGTATTCTGCTTCCGGTCTGTTTGTTTTTAAAAATGCTGATTGTAAAAAAGAGTAATCAAAGTCAGCATTGTGAGCAACTAATACAGAATCACCAATGAAATTAACAAAATCATCCAAAACCTTATCTATTTTTTCTGCATCTGCCACCATATTATCATTTATACCTGTTAAATCAGTTATTTTGCTAGGAATTTTATTATCAGGTTTTACAAATGATTGATAACGGTCTATAATTTCATTATTTTTTATTTTCACTGCTCCAATTTCAATAATTTCATTATTTTTAGGACTGAGACCTGTAGTTTCCAAATCAAAAACTACAAATGTAGTTTCATCTATTTTTTTATCTGGAGCATTTAAAATTAGAGGTTCACCATCATCAACCATATAGGCTTCTAAGCCATATAATATTTTTACTCCATGATCCTTTCCTGCCTGATAGGCATCTGGAAAAGCCTGAACAACACCATGATCTGTTATTGCTAAAGATTCATGACCCCATTCTCCAGCTCTTTTAATTACTTCTTCAACATTAACAACTGAGTCCATAGCACTCATTTGAGTATGGAGATGAAGCTCTACTCTTTTTTCTTGAGCATCATCTGTTTTAAGTTGTGGTTTAAATTCCATGATATCGTTTGCCATAAGACTTAACTCATTACTATAAGTATCATATTTTATAGGGCCTCTAACTTTTATCCACTTTCCCTCTTTTAATTCTCCTTTGAATTTACTTTCATCATTGACAAATAATTTTAAAGTTAATGAATCAGTTGTATCCGTAATAGAAATAACAAATAAAAGGTTATTATTGCGAGTAGTAAATTGATCAATATCAAATATTTGACCGGAAACTACCGCTTTTTTTCTTTCACTTTTGATTTCATTCAAATTATGAGTAATATTTTCAGCTATTTTCCTGCCGTAAATTATATTATTAATACTTTTGTTAGAGTCATTAGTCTTATTATTTTTTACTTTTTTATTATTAAAGCTGGTTTTCTTTTGTTTTTTAGGTTTTACTTTTTTTATTTTTTTCTCATCTATCTCTTCTAAAAAATCACCGTTATGAAAAGCCAACTCTATTTTTTTATCTAAATAATAATTAAGTCTATTCTCCAAGAATTTAGTGAATTTCATATTATTTTTAGCTTTTTTTAAGGCAATTTTAGATTCAAATATTATATCCAGATGACTTTTAGATTTTTCTTTATATTTCAATTCAGCCTTTTGTAACCAGCTGCTTATTATCGGATGTTTTTCTTTTGTTTCTTTTATTATTTGAGGCCAAACAAAGTCAATTTCTTTTTCAGGGGAAAGAGGATCCCAAATAGTAAGATTAAAATCCGGTAATCGACTTTCAAATTTATTTCTAATTTTTATTAAATCTTCATTTTTTTTATATGATATCAGCTTACATTCTTTTTTATCACTATCTACAATAATATATTTTAATTTTTCTCCAAAAGAATTTTCGGGTTTGATAACTTTAATCATCTAAAAGTCCTCCTAAACCTCTGTTAATCAATGATACTTATGAAAATTTTATATTTAATTAAATATTACTATAAAGTTCACTTATTTTAGCTACTGCATTATCTAAAGAAAATTCATGGTCTTTTCCTGTTTCTCTTTCTCTTACTTCAACTACTCCTTTATCAAGTGAACGAGATCCAATAACAATTCTTAAAGGCATTCCAATTAGATCAGCATCATTAAACTTAACCCCGGCTCTTTCTTCTCTATCATCTAATAATACATCAAAACCTTCATCCTTTAGATTATTATATAGTTTTTCAGATTCTTTTTCTAATTCTTCACTTCCACCTAATACCAGAATTTCAATATCAAAAGGAGCAATTGGTTTTGGCCAAATTATTCCCTGGTCATCATGGCCCTGTTCAATTGCAGCTGCAAGCAATCTAGAAATACCAATACCATAACTTCCCATAACAATAGGTTGTTCTTTACCATTTTCATCCAAATAAGTTGCATTCATAGATTCACTATATTTGGTTCCTAATTTGAAAATATGACCAACTTCAATTCCAGACTTTATTTCAAGTTCACCCTGACAGTGAGGACATTTATCTCCAGGTTCAACTGTTCTTAAATCAGTATAAGCATCAACTTCAAAATCTCTACCAGGATTTACATTTATTAAATGGAAATCAACTTTATTTGCCCCAACTACACCATTTACTACATTTTTTATTTTTTGATCTGCAATAATTTTAACATCTTCAATACCAACTGGGCCAATAAATCCTGCTGTACTATCATATAATTCTTCAAATTCATCTTCTTCAACTTTTTCCAATTGATTGGCATCTAAATAATTTTGTAATTTAATTTCATTTAATTGATCATTACCTCTTAAAAGTGCTAAAACTGGTTCTCCATCTGCTTTAATTGCAATTGATTTAATCATTTTATCTGATTTAGTATCTAAAAAATCTGCTAATTGATCAATGGTAGTAACTTCAGGCGTTTTCTTTTCTTCAATTTCTTTCATTTCAATATTTTCAAGTTCGTTATTTTCTTCAAAATAATTTTTTGCCCTTTCAACATTAGCAGCATATTCGCATTCAGTACAAAATGCTATATCATCTTCACCTGATTCAGCCAAAACCATAAATTCATGTGAATCTTTTCCACCCATAGCACCTGTATCTGCTTCTACAACTCTAGTTTCTAAACCACAGCTAGAAAAAACTTTTTCATATGTATCATACATTGTTTGATAACTTTCATCTAAGCCTTCATAATCTTTATCAAAGGAGTAGGCGTCTTTCATAATAAATTCTCTCGTTCTTAATAAACCAAAACGAGGTCTGATTTCATCTCTAGTTTTTGTTTGAATTTGGTATAAATTAAAGGGCAGATCTTTATATGATCTTACCTCATCCCTAACCATAGAGGTAACTGCTTCTTCATGTGTTGGTCCCAAACAATATTCTCTGTCTTTTCTATCACGAAACTTAACCATTATTGGTCCAAATCTATCCCATCTTTCAGATTCTTTCCAAATATCTGATGTTTGCATAACAGGCATTAATACTTCTTGAGCACCACTTTCATCCATTTTTTCTCTAGTAATATCTTCAATTTTCTTTAAAACTCTAAATGCAAGTGGTAAATAAGAATACACTCCTGCACTCAATTTTCTGATCATTCCTGCTCGTAACATAAGTTTATGACTGGTAACTTCTGCCTCAGCAGGTGTTTCTTTTAAAGTTGGTAAATAATATTTAGACATTTTCATTAAAATCACTCCT
>DATFIM010000129.1 GCA_035270125.1 Halanaerobiales bacterium
ACTAGATTTAATGAAAGGTTATTTAAAGCAGAAACTTCCAGTATTGAAGCTTTGAGAAATTTAGCCAATAATAATGCTAAATTATTTATGTTAAAAAAATTAAATGCAAAAATTTATTGTTTTGATAAGGATAAAATTATAATTACCAGTTCTAATTTTACTAATAAAGGTCTTAAAGAAAGTAATGAATATGGAATTTTAATAAGAAAAAAAGAGGATGAAGATTTTAGTTATATTAGAAAAAAAGTAGATAAATTTATTGAATCTGGAAAAGAAATAAAGCATATTTTAATAGATGAAACTTATCAAAGAGTAAGAAATGCAAATGAATTTAATATACATGAAGCAACTAAATATGATGCAGATCAGGGAAAAGATTATAATCCCGAAAAATTAAATATTGAATTATTAGATGATGTAGATGAAAATAAAGTAAATGAATTAATTGCAAAAATTGAAGAATTAAATTCAAAATTTGGAAATAATTCTGATCAGTTAAAAAGCGAATTAGATAATTCTAATTATAAAAGTCTTAGTCCCAAAATATATATCTGGTTAATTGTATGGTCAAATGCTGGTGGTCCATATAAAAAAGCAGCTCCAAAAGTTGAAGAATTATGTAATGAGTTATTAGGATATCAAAGTGATAATGAAATAGAAGTTTCAACAAATAAGATTAATTTAAAAGAATATAGATATGAAGAAAAACTTCCTGAAAATATAAGAAGTAACATTTTGAAGTATCATTATAATAATTTAGAATAAGAGTACAAACCCTTCTCTTGAATGAGGAGGGTTTTTATACTGTATTTTTTTAATAATATATATAATATTTTGAGGTGTGATATAATGAAAAATAAGGACCATAAATTACGTACTTTAAAAAAAGAGTCATATAGAGAAGAAATTATTAATGGACCAATAACTTCGACTTTAATGAAATTAGCCTGGCCAATTATGATTACAAATGGAATGCAGGTTTTATATAATATCGCGGATACTTTTTGGGTGGGAAAGATTAGTGCCCAGGCTGTTGCAGCTATTTCTATTTCTTTTCCGGTTGTATTTTTGTTTATATCAATAGGAGCAGGAATTAATATTTCTGGAACTACTTTGGTAGCTCAATACACAGGTGCTGGAGAAAGCGAAAATGCTGATAAAGTCGCAACTCAGTTATTTGTGTTTATATTTTCTCTTTCAGTTATATTATCGTTTATCGGATATTTATTTAATGAAAATATTTTACATTTAATTGGTGCTCCTGAAAATATTATGGATCAGGCTACCGGTTATTTAAATATCTTTTTTATTGGTTTACCATTTATGTTTTTATTTTTTGTATTTTCAGCTCTCTTACGTGGAGTTGGAGATACTAAAACTCCAATGAAAATGATGATAATTTCAGTATTGATTAATATAGTTGCAGACCCCTTTATAATTTTTGGCTGGTCATTTTTCCCTGAATTAGGTGTAAGAGGAGCTGCCCTTGCAACAATATCCTCCAGAGCTATTGCCGGTTTATTTGGGATGTACTTACTATTTAGCGGTAAAAAAGGTATACATATTAAGAAAAAATATTTAAAACCTGATTTAAAAATGTATAAAAAAATTCTTAGAATTGGTATTCCTTCTGCAGGTGAAAAATCAATGGCAGCAATTAGTATTGTTTTATTTATGGGGATAATATCACGTTTTGGCACAATGGCAGTTGCTGCTTATGGTATAGGTCATCGAGTAATGTCGATAGTAAGAATGCCAGTTAGAGGATTTGGTAGAGGTACAACAACTATGGTAGGTCAGAATTTAGGTGCAGATAAAATAGATCGAGCTGAACGCTGTACCTGGATTGCCACTGCTATCACCTTTATTTCTTTAATTTTAATTTGGATTGGAGTATTTATTTTTTCTGAACAGATAATAGCTATTTTTAATAATAATCCAGAAGTTGTTAAAATAGGTAGTTCATTTTTAAAAATTGCTGGATTTTCCTTTAGTTTTATAGGAATTAGACTTGTAATAGGAAGTGGATTTAGAGGAGCAGGTAATACTTTAATAGCTATGATTCTGGCAATTATTGCCCTTATCATTTTGAGAATTCCTCTATCTTATTTTCTATCCGTTAATTTAAATTGGGGTATAAATGGAGTTTGGTGGGGTATGCTTATTGCTAATGCTATTTCGGCTATAATAGGTATTATCTGGTTCCAGAAAGGTACCTGGAAAGAAAAAGAAGTTTAAATTTATGATAATTGGAGGAGATATTAATGCACAAAAAAGATTGTATTTTTTGTAATATAATTAAAGGTGAAATAGATTCTTATAAAGTTTATGAAGATAAAAGAGTTTATGCTTTTTTTGATACTAATCCCATAAATGAATACCATACCCTGGTTATTCCTAAAAATCACTATCAGGATATATTTGATATTCCTGAAGAAGAATTAGTGGCAGTTATAAAAGCTACCAAAAAAATTGCAAATATATATAAAGAGAAGTTGGAAGTAAATAACCTTCAAATATTTAGTAATTCTGGAGCTAAGGCTGAGCAGGATGTTTTCCATTTTCATATGCATATAGTACCCAGAGAAGAGAATGATGGACAGGATATTAACTGGTCAACCAAACCAGAGTTGCAGGAAAAATTTGATCAATTAATAGAAAAATTAGATAATTAATTATAAAAAATAAATGAGAGGTGAAAAAATGAATTTATCAATTATTTATCATAGTGAAAGTGGAAATACTGAAAAAGTTGCCAATATAATTAAAAGAGGAGCAGAAACGCAAAAAGAAATCAATGTAAAAAGTATGCATATAGATGAGATTGATGTGGATTATATTAATTCATCAAAAGCAGTTATTGTTGGAACACCTACTTATACAGGTGATTTATCACATCAAATGAAAAATTGGTTTGGTAATTATCCTTCTGAACTTGATTTGTCAGGAAAGTTAGGAGCAGCTTTTGCCACTCAAAGATATATAGGTGGTGGGGCTGGTGTAGCATTGAAAACAGTAATAGGCCATTTACTGGTAAAAGGTATGGTTGTTTATTCTGCCGGTGCAGGAGAAGGAAAACCATTTACTCATTTTGGGGCTGTTTGTATTCAATCCGGAAATGATGAACAAAGAGAAAGAGCAGAGATTTATGGTAAAAGAATAGCGAGAAAAACAATAGATTTATTTTCATAAATAATTATAAATAATAAGTTGCCCTTCTCTTAATTGAGAGGGGTTTTTTAATTTAAAAAGGTAAAAATTATTATTTGTAGAATTTAAACTTAGAGAGTTATTTTTTATAAAAGAGAGGATGTTTAAAATGATTAATAGTGAAATGTTTAAAAAGTTAAAGAGATTGAATTTGATAATGGCAGCTTTTCATTTGTTACAGGCAGTTTTAATGGTCTGGCTGAGTACTGATTTTGTAATAACTATTACCAGTTCTTATATGATGGGACCTCCAGGAACCACTCAAATGGGTAGTCAATCACTTTTTGATATTAGACTGGGTTTATTGGTTGCTTTATTTATGTTTTTATCTTCTATAGCCCATTTATCAATTTCTACTTTTGCTTATGATTATTATATTAAAAATTTGAAAAAAAATATTAACCAATCACGCTGGATTGAATATTCATTTAGTAGTTCTTTGATGATCATTATTATTGCTATGCTGGTTGGAATTACTGATCTGGGAACACTAATAACTTTATTTATTGTTAATGCTTCTATGATATTTTTTGGCTGGGTAATGGAGGCTTATAATCAAAAAACAGACAAAGTTGTCTGGTTCCCTTTTACTTTTGGATGTATTGCAGGTATCGCACCCTGGATAACAATTTTTATTAGATTAATTACTGCCAGTCAAAATTCTCCAGTAGGAATACCAGGATTTGTAATCGGGATTTTTGTTTCTCTATTTATTTTCTTTAATATTTTTGCGGTTAATCAATTTTTGCAGTATAAAAAAATTGGACCCTGGAAAGATTATCTTTTTGGAGAAAAAATGTATATTTATTTAAGCTTATTTGCAAAAACTGCTTTAGCCTGGCAGGTTTTTTCAGGAACTTTGATGTAATAAAAATATTACTAAATCTTAGAGGAGTGTAATTATGTCTGATAAAGATCTAAAAGATTTAACTTTAGAAGAATTGTGGGATCTCTTTCCAATAATATTAAAAAAACATAATCCCGAATATAAAGATTGGTATAATAAAGAAAAGAAAAA
>DATFIM010000130.1 GCA_035270125.1 Halanaerobiales bacterium
TCCAGAACCATTGCAAAATATAATTGATACAGATGAAGGATTATATGGTATTGATGAAATAATTCCACTTTCTATTGTTAACTTGTATGGAACTATAGGTCTTACCAGTTATGGTTATTTAGATAAAGAAAAAATGGGAATAATTAAAGAGCTTGATACCAAAAAAGGTGGAGAAGTAAATACATTTTTGGATGATATAGTGGCAGGAATTGCTTCTGCAGCTGCCAGTCGTTATGCTCACGGTGAAGGCAGTGATTGATTAAAACAATAAAGCAAAATTGTAATTAATTTACTTGCAATTAGTAACTATTATTAGTAAAATATAAACATGCAATACAATAAAGATAAAAGGAGGGATTGCAAGTGAATTATATAATAGTATTTACAATTTTAAGTCTACTCATTTTGATACCATTAGGTTCAGTAAACGCTCAATTTCAAACAGAATTAGATAAAGAAATGAAAAATGTTGATAAAATTGATACAGCTACATTTGGCCTTGGTTGATTTTGGGGCTCGGATGCTGCCTTTGGAGCTTTAAAAGGGGTAGTAAGAACCCGAGTAGGTTACGCCGGTGGCGTAAGTGAAAGTCCAACTTATCAGAATATAGGTGATCATACTGAAGTAGTAGAAGTTGATTATAATCCTAATCTAATATCATATAAAGAACTTTTGGATTACTTTTTTGAAAATCACAATCCTTATCGACAATCGTATTCAAGACAGTATTATTCTATGATTCTTTATCATGATGAAGAACAGTTTAATACTATACTTGAAGTAAAAAGAGAACTGGAAGATAATTCTGGAAAAGAAATACAAACAGAAATAAATGATTATCAAGAATTTTTTCTTGCAGAGACCTATCATCAAAAATATTATTTACAACAACACAGAAAATTTAAAAATCACTATCTAGATCTTTACTCTGTAAGAGAATTTATTGATTCTACAGCAGTTGCCAGGGTTAATGGTTACCTTGGTAAAAAAGGAAGTAAAGAACAACTTTTAAATGAAATAGGTAAATTGGGATTAACTGAAGAATTACAAAAAGAATTACTTGATATCTATGGTATAGATGAAGCTGAAATTGACTGTAGTACCAGTTGTGTTACTAAAAGTGCTGATGAAGTAGAAATTTTAGAAGAAGATAAAAAGGAAGAGTTATTAGAAAAATTAACTGAACTTCAATACAAGGTAACTCAATTAGATGCTACAGAACCTGCTTTTAACAACAAATATTGGGATAATAAAGAAGCAGGAATTTATGTTGATGTAGTTTCTGGAGAACCTCTTTTTAGTTCAACTGATAAGTATAGTTCTGGATCAGGTTGGCCGAGTTTTACCAAACCATTAGTTGAAGAAAATATTGTAGAAAAAAAAGATAAAAGTCTATTTATGGCAAGGACTGAAGTAAGAAGTAAAAAAGCTGATTCTCATTTAGGTCATGTCTTTAAAGATGGCCCTGAACCAACTGGATTAAGATATTGTATAAATTCTGCAGCATTAGAATTTATACCTGCTGATAAGTTAGAAGAAAGAGGATATGAAGAATTCAAATATTTATTTGAAGATGAATAAAAAATAAATAGCAGATTAGTTAATTTGAAATGATCTCAGGATAAAACCTGAGGTCTTTTTTTTTATAAATTGTTATATAATTCAATTAATGATATAATTTTTTTAACAAATCTAATTTTAAATCATGGAGGTAATAGTTATGTTAAAAGAAATAAAGGAAATAGGACAAAGAGGAGTTATTTTTCAATATGAAGATCAGAATTTAGTTTATTTAATTAAAGGTGATAAAAGACTTTATTTATGTGATACTCATTTAGGTAATAAATCAATGCAGGTAGTCAAAGACTATATTAATGATAAAGGGTATCAAGATAAAGAACTGGTTATTTTTAATTCCCATTCTGATTATGATCATATTTGGGGAAATGGTGTATTTGCTGATAATTTGATTATTGCCCATCAGTCAGCCTTAGATAGATTTAAAATTAGAGGTGAATATGACCTTGAAATGAAAAACGATTTTAAAAACGGAGAAGTAAAGTTAGCTCAACCTAATTTAACTTTTGTAGATAGGTTATATTTTGCAGATGATGAAATAGAATTTGTTTATGCTCCAGGTCACACAATCGATTCAGCGATTTGTATTGATAAAAAAGATTCTACAGTTTATGTTGGAGATTTAGTTGAAACACCTATTCCTATGATATTTTGGGAAGATTTAGATGGTTTTATTAAAACATTAAAATATTTAAAAAATATACAGCCCAAAAGATATATTGCTTCTCATTCAGGTATAGTAAATAAAAAAGATATTAATGGTAATCTTGACTATTTGCAGAAATTAAATAATTGTGAAGAACAAAATTTTAAACATGATGGAATAAATAGGATACATAAATTTAATAAAAAGAATATTTTAATGCAGCAGTTTGAAAAAATGGCCAGGGATAAATCAAAAGGTAATTTTAATTATAAAGATTTTAAAAGGAATTTTTGGAATGAACTCGGTGTTGAATCTGAAGATTTAAATCGTGAATTCGATTATTTACTAGCTACCGGTGAAGAGAAATTAAAAAATGCGTTTAAAAGATATATATCGGGTATTTAATTTAACAGGATTTGTTATGAAAAATTAAGTTTTAGGAGGAAAATGAATTGAGAAAAGTCTTTGTGTTTATTTTACTTATATTGTTAATAATTTTAGGAGGGATTTTTTATCAGAATGTTAATTCAATAGTATCTGCTAATGACAACATTAATAATAAGCTTGATTTAGTTATAAATAATGCTATTGAAAAAAATCGTATTCCTGGAATAGCAGTATCAGCTGTAAAAGATGGTGAAGTGATTTATAGCAAAGGATTTGAAAAATCTACTGGTGACAATGAAATAGAAATAGCTCCTGATACTCCTTTATATATAGGATCAATCAGTAAATCTTTTACCTCTTTAGCTATTATGCAATTAGTTGAAGAAGAAAAAATAAATCTTGATGATCCTGTAGGAAAATATTTATCGTTTTTTGATGTGGATAAAATAAACTTTGAAGGTGAGATAACTATACGCCATCTTTTGCATCATAGAAGTGGGATGACTGAAGAAGAATATTTGACTTCTTTACCTGGAAATTTATCTATTGAAGAAGGGGTTAAAGACCTTCAGGGGATGAAGTTAAGTTTTCAACCTGGTGAAAAATTCAATTATTTTAATCCGAATTATAATATTTTAGGTCTAATAATTGAAAAAGTTTCTAATCAGAGTTATGAAAATTATATTAAAGAAAATATTTTAGATCCTCTTGAAATGAAAAATACCTATTTAAATAAAGAAGTAATTGAAGAAAAAATACCTGAAGGGCATTTGAGCTTTTTTTCTTTTCCAATAAAAAAAGAGGAAGAATTTAAGCAACATTCACTTCCCTCTGGTTTTATTATATCTACAGCCAATGATATGGCCAATTACCTTATTTTTCAACAAACAGGTGAATATAAAGGAAAACAATTAATATCATCTGACTACTTAAAAGAAATGCATACTCCCTGGAATAATGAAGAAACCGGATATGCAATGGGCTGGAATATTGGAGAAAAGTTTGATTATAAAATAATAGAACATGGTGGTTCTCTTTATAGTTATTCAGCTAATATGACAATGATTCCAGAAAAAAATACTGGAGTTATTTTATTAATAAATCAAAATCATTTTGTTTATAATATAATTTCTAATAATCAGTTAGTAGATAATATATTAAAAATATTAATTAATCCTAATATAGAAATAGATGAAATTGATTTTATTCCTTTAGGGCCTATATTTTTAGTTTTGGCTTTAATAGCGATATTAACAATTATAAAAGATATATATCAGTTATTTAATTTAAATAAATGGAAAAAGAAAATAGAAGAAAAAACTAAATTCAAAATATATTTTGATATTATTTCAGATTTATTAATGCCCTCTTCTCTAATAATAATTATTCCCTTTATATTTGATATGGTATTCAATAGAAAAATGAGTTTTTTACCTGCTTTTTATCTTATGCCAGGTGTAGTTAGTTGGCTTATTCTCAGTAGTATCTTGAATGTAGGAAAAGGTATATTAAAAATATTAAAAAAATAGGTGTGATATAAATGGCAGTATTTGTAGCATATTTTCCAGTATGGAAAGAAGCATTAATTTTAGCCTGGCCAGTAGTTTTAAATCATATTTTTACTACTGCTATGCGAACTACTGATATGATTCTTATGGGTTTTTTTGGACCGGCAGCAGTAACAGCTGTAGGATTAGGTGATGTTTGGGAAAGAATAATTTTAAGAATCGGACTTGGTTTAGGTACAGGAAGTATATCTCTTATCTCTCAGGAAAGTGGAACAGGTTCAAAAAAAGCACAAGATAATGCAGATGAAGTATTAAGTCAGGCAATATTTGCCAGTTTTCTTATTGGTATTCCTTTTATAATTATAGGGTGGCTTATACCGGAAAAATTAATATCAATTCTAGGAGCTGCCCCAGAAGTTGTAAAATTAGGAGCTCAGTATTTACTTATTATGTTTTCAGCTGCTCCTTTTAGAATAATGACAATTATATCTGCCCGAGCTTTACAGGGAACAGGTGACACCAAAACACCGATGGTTGTAGAAGTTATAGGTAATTTAGTTAATATTTCGCTTTCAATAGTTTTGGCTTTAGGAATTGGTCCTTTCCCTGATTATGGGGTTATTGGAGTTGGTATCGGTACTTTTAGTGCAAAGCTGTTATCTGCTATTATATATATAGTTTTATTTATAGGTCCTAAAACAAAGTTTAATTTACAACTACCATCTAAAGACTGGAATTATACAATCATTACCCAGTTATTTAAAGTAAGTATGCCAAAGATTATGCAGGGATTATATCAAAGTCTTATAACTTTTCCTTTTAATTCTCTGGTTCTTATGTTTGGTACTGAAGCAGCTGCAGCCTATCATATCTCCAGAAGAATTCACCAGCAGTTAATTGCTCCTTTGTTTAGGTCTTATTATACAGTTACTACAATTTTGGTTGGCCAAAAACTTGGTGCCGGTGAAGTTGATGAAAGCAAAAAAACAACTAGAGCTATGCTCTGGCTGGGAGTTCTTACAATTGGAAGTTTTGGAGTTATATTGTTTTTTAGTGCGCCATTTTTCATAAAAATATTCACTGATAATAAAGAATCTATTGGTTTTGGGATTAAATTCTTAAAAGCTTTAAGTATAGGAGCTCCGCTCCTTACTATTTATGGTATTTTTGCCGGGATGTTAAATGGTGCCGGTAATACCAAAAGTTCTTTTTATGGAAATGTTTTTAGTCAGACAATTTTTAAATTGGGATTAAGTTATTTGCTTAGCCAAATATTAGGTTTTGGGTTGATTGGTGTCTTAATTGGATTGGTAGTTGATTTTGCAGTACGAGGACTCTGGGTTGGAAGAAAATATCTATCTGGAGAATGGATAGAAGAAGCAGATCAAATGATTGAAGAAAGAAGAGCAAATACTAAATAAAATGGAGTGATTTATATGAAATTTAAAAATGCAATTGTTAAGAAACCTGCTAAAACTATTTTAAAAGGGATAACTACTGCAGATCTTGGAAAACCCGATTACCAAAAGGCTTTAAAACAACATCAGGAATATGTAAATACCCTAAAAGAATGTGGAGTTAAAGTAGAAGTATTAAAAGCAGATGAAAAATATCCAGATTCCACTTTTGTTGAAGACCCAGCTGTTTTAACTAAAGAATGTGCTATAATAACCAACCCAGGTGCTGATAGTAGAAAAGGTGAAACAAAAGATATAAAAAAAGCGGTTAAAAGATATTATAAAAATAGTGTTTATGAAATCGATCCTCCAGCTACTCTGGAAGGGGGAGATATAATGCAGGTAGATGATCATTTTTATATTGGTATTTCTGATAGAACTAATAAAAAAGGAGCAAAACAGCTATTAACTTATCTTAATTTTCATGGATATACCGGTGATATAGTTGAATTTAAAGGTATACTTCATCTGAAAACTGGTATGAGTTATATTGGAAATAATACCATACTTATTACTGATTTATTAGCAGATAAAGATATTTTTGCTGATTTTAATAAAATTAAAGTAAATAAAGAAGAAGCTTATGCTGCAAATTGCATACGAATTAATGATTTTGTTATTATACCAGCAGGATTTCCCGAAACTAAAAAAGCAATAGAAAAAGCAGGATTTAAAACTAAAACAGTAGATGTATCTGAATTTAGAAAAATTGATGGTGGTTTAAGTTGTCTTTCTCTCAGATTTTAATTTATTTAGTGAGGTGTTAATATGAGTAAAGCTACATTAAAAATCAATTGTAGTTATATACCTCCAGAAATCATAACAGCAGCTGGTTATCAATTAAATAGAGTTTGGCCAAATAATATAGGGAGTAAAGGTAGAGATTTACTCCCTACTAATTATTGTCCATATAGTCGAGCTTTTTTATCTGAAATAATAGATGAAAAAGATAAATTAATTCTAGCTAATAGCTGTGATGCAATGAGGAGAGTATATGATATTAAAAACAATATATCCTATTTATTACAGGTGCCACGAAAGATAAATAAAACTAATATTAACTTTTATAAAGAAAAATTAATTGAAATCCAAAACTTATTATTAAAAAATAAAGATAAGCAGTTAAAAAATGAAATTTCACAAAATAAATTACTAGAAAAAGAAGTAATGGAATTTAATGAAACCAGAGAACTTATGAAAAAACTAAGAGATGAAATATTAATAAATGATAAAGCATCATTTTCTATTTTAGTTAATGTTTTAAAGAATAATTATTATAAAAAAGATAAAGAAAAAATAAAAAAAGCAATTAAAAAGATAAAAAATTATTCAAAAATAAAAAATAATGATTATTACCCAAAAGTTATAATAAGTAGTAGCTGTTTACTTGATAAAAGTTTAATAAAAAAAGTAGAGAAATCTGGAATGGAAGTTGTTGCTTTAGATTCATGTCTGGGAGAAAGAACTTTTGATTTTGAAGTTGATAAAAATTATGATAATATTATGGAAAATTTAGCCAGTTCATATCTAAATAAAAAATTATGTCCCAGAATGATGGATTTAAATAAAAGATTGGCTGAAATAAAAGACCTCGTTTTTAACAGAAATGCAGATGGATTAATCTATTTTATACCCAAATTTTGTGATCAGAGTAGCTATGATTTCAAATTTATAAAAGAATGGGCTCAAAAAAATAATTTTCCAATTTTAAAATTAGAGGGTGAATATAATGCTGGTCAGAAAGGGCAATTAACTACCAGAATTGAAGCATTTAAAGAATCTCTAAAAATTGCTGTAAATAATGAGGTGTAATTTATGTATAAATTATTTAATAATAAAACTTTTATCAAAAAAGCATTAAATATTGGACTTAGTTATGAGATAGCTAAAATAATTGCTCACTGGAAGGCCGAAGGTTTTATGAAAGAGGCCTTTCTTTTTAATATAGAAGAGACCAAAAAAGCATATAATAACAATAAACCTACAGTTTGGTGCAGTACTTTTGTTCCCAGTGAATTAATTTACAGTATTGGGGGAGTACCTTTTATGCCTGAAGTTGCAGCTGGTTTTGTTTCAAAAATTGGTATGGCTGCAGAAACTTTACATAAGGCAGAAAGTGATTGGTTTAATAATGATCTATGTAGTATTCACAGATGTGGTACAGGTTTAATGCTGGAGGGATATATGCCAGAACCGGATTATATAATAGCTTCATCTCATCTCTGTGATGGTGCTAAAAGGTATTTGCAGCATATTAGTCAGGAGTATGAGGTCCCATTTTATTTATTGGAAACATCTTATTATAATAATGAAATAAAATATCTAATTAAACAGATTAAAGAATTAATTGATGATATTGGAATTACACCAAATTTTGAAAAAGTTTTTAAAAGATCTAATAAAGCTTATAATTATCATAAAAAGGTAAATGAATTAAGAAAAAAGGATCCAGTAGTATTTTCTGGAGAAAGAGCTTTGAATTTAGTTACTATGGAATTTATGTCTTTTGGAAGTGAAAAAGGGATTAAATTTTATAAAAAGTTAGCAAATACTTTAGAAAAACGTATTAGAAATAATGAAGGAATAATAGATCAACAAAGATATAGATTGCTCTGGCTACATTTAAAACCATATTATTCTCAAGAAATATTTACTACTTTAAGAGAAAAAAAGGCAGTTATAGCTTTTGAGGAATATTATCAATTATATTGGGAAAAACTTAATATAGATAAGCCTTATTATAGTCTGGCCAAAAAAATGATAAACCATTTTGGCTGGGGAGAATTGAAAGAACAAAAAAATGATATTTTGGAACTTATTAATAATTATAATATTGATGGGGTAATAGGATTTTCTCAATGGGGATGCAGGCAAAATAATGGTCGGATGGGAATGTTAAAAAAAGAATTAAAAGACGAGAATAATATACCTTTTTTGAATATACATGGTGATTTAGTTGATTCCAGAAATTATCAGGAAGGCCAGCTTAGAACCAGATTACAGGCTTTTGTAGAATTGATTGATATGAAAAAAGGAGGCAAATAAGTAATGCTAACTGCAGGAATTGATGTAGGTTCTCGGACAACAAAAGTTGTGGTTTTGGATAATCAAAAATGGATTGGTGAAAAAATCCAAAAAACAGGTGCAAATAGTATTAAAAGAGCTGAAGAAGTTTTTGATTTAGTTCTTGATGAACTTGATTTAAAAAAAGAAGATATAAATTACATAATAGCTACAGGTTATGGAAGAGTAAATATTTCTTTTGCTGATGAAAAAGTAACTGAAATAACCTGCCATGGTTTAGGAGCTCATAAATTATTTCCAGGTACTAAAACAATTATTGATATAGGTGGTCAGGATAGTAAGGTTATTAGTCTTGATGATAGTGGAAGAGTAGATGATTTTATTATGAATGACAAATGTGCTGCTGGAACAGGTAGATTTTTGGAAGTAATGGCAGATAATCTTGAAGTACCTTTAGAAAATATTGGTGAATTATCTTTAAAATCTAATGAACCTGCTGATATTTCAAGTACCTGTACAGTCTTTGCTGAATCTGAAGTTATTAGTTTGGTAGCTGAAGGAGTAAAAAAATCAAAAATTTTAAGAGGATTACATAAAGCGATTGTTAGAAAGATGATTGGAATGGTTCATAGAGTTGGTTTAAATAAAGAAATAACAATGACAGGTGGAGTATGTCACAATAATGGAGTTTATGAAATTTTAGAAAAAGAATTAGGATTTAAGATTAACAGACCGTCTAAACCACAATATGTTGGAGCCTATGGAGCTGCTAATTTAGCTAATATAAAGTTAAAAAAACAAAATTAAGAAAAATATGAATTTTATTCTCTTCCTTGAATTTAAAATTTTATATGTTACAATCTCAAACAATACACTAATACATTAAAGTAATAAAATATTAAATTAAAGAATTGAGCAGAAAGTATTAGGTGTAAAACTATTTTCAAGGAGGAGATAGTATGTCAGGAGTTTTAGCTTTAACGGTAGTTTTAATTGTATTTGCAATTGGAGATCTTTTTTCAGCAAAAACCAATGCTCTTTTGTCTATGTTATTTGTAAGTTCTTTTATATTTTTAATTTCATTTTGGTTAGGACTTCCTAAATCTATATTTCAGGATGCAGCTTTAATTAAAATTGGGGGAGTTTTAGTTGCATTTTTAATTACTCATATGGGAACTTTATTAAATATTGATGAATTATTAGCTCAATGGAAAACAGTTTTAATTGCTTTAGGAGCTGTAGTTGGAGTAGGTATATTTGTATTATTAATAGCAAGTTTTATTGTAGGTAAGCAGACAGCAATTGTAGCTGCCCCCCCTATTTCTGGAGGAATAGTTGCTGCTATAATAATGTCAGAGAAGGCTTCAGCTATAGGACTTGATAATATGGCAGTTTTAGCAACTTTACTAGTTGTAATTCAGGGTTTTATTGGATATCCTTTAACTTCATATTTATTAACCAGTGAAGCAAGTGATGTTGTTAATAATATGGATAAATCAGAAAACGATTTAGAAGAAAAAGAAGAAGTGGAAGAAAAAGTTCAGGTTGAAGGAGAAGAAGAAAACAAAAAACCGGCTTATCAGGTAATACCTCCTTTACCAGAAAATCTACAAACTTCATTTATATTATTGGCTAAATTGGGAATTATGGCATTTTTGGCTCTGAAATTGGCTGCTCTTACCGGAGGAATTGTTCACAAGTTTGTTATGGCTTTATTAGTTGGAATAATTGGTCGTGAAATAGGATTTTTAGAAGAGAATATAATGGAAAAAGCTAATGCTTTTGGCCTGGGAATGGTGGCTTTATTGGCAATTGTGATGAATAATCTTACAAAAGCTACTCCAGAATTAGTATTAGATTTATTAGTACCAATAGCAGTTACTTTATTTGCTGGTTCTGTTGGTATAGCTTTAGTTAGTGGTTTAATAAGTAAATTGTTAGGTTTTTCAGCGAAAATGGGGATGTCAATTGGCTTTTCTGCACTCTATGGTTTTCCTGGTACTTATATTATTTCTCATGAAGCTGCAGAAGCTGTCAGTGAAAATGAAAAAGAGAAAGAAGCTATTTTAGATCATATATTACCTAAAATGTTAGTGGCAGGTTTTGTCACGGTTACTATTTCATCAGTTGTTCTGGCTGGAATATTTGTGAATATGTTAGGTTAAATAAAAAATAAAACAGAGGAGTAGATAGTATGAAAAAATTATTTAAGAATATGAGATTGGTTGATGTTGAAAATGAAGAAATAATAGAAGATGCAGTATTTACAGTTGAAGATGATAAATTTAATTTTGTTGGAAATTCTGAAAAAGATGTAGATGATTTTGATGAAGTTGTAAACTTTGGAGGAAAAACAGTTATACCGGGGCTTATAGATGCCCACATCCATTCTCTTTTTGATGCTTCAGGTGATCCTTTTGGATCTCTAGAAGCAGAGTCAGCTTCAATGATTACATTAAAAGCTGCAAATTTTATGGAAAAAACTCTTGAGGCTGGTATTGTAGCTATTAGAGATATGGGGGGAGTTGATTATTTAGAAATGGGACTAAATGAGGCAATTAAGTCTGGACTTAGTAAAGGTCCCAGAATGCAATTATCAGGAAAATTGATTACAATGACCGGAGGACACGGTCATCAATTTGGCCGGGAAGTAGATAGTCCTCATGAAGCTCGTAAAGCTGCCAGAGAACAGCTTAAAAATGGTGTTGATTTAATAAAAATAATGGCTACTGGTGGAGTTATGACAGAAGGTGTTCAACCAGGTGCTCCTCAGTTAACAGAAGAAGAAATGAGAGCAGCTATCATTGAAGCTCATAAAGCTGAAAGAAAAACTGCTACTCATGCTCAGGGAGTTGAGGGAATTAAGAATGCTTTAAGAGCAGGTATAGATTCAATTGAACATGGTATTTTCCTTGATGATGAGGCTATAGAGTTGATGGTTCATAATGATGTTTTTTTGGTCCCTACCTTAGCAGCACCTTATTGGATTATAGATGCAGGAGTTGAAAAGGGGGTTCCTGAATTTGCAGTAGAAAAATCGAAAGCAGTAATAGAAAGTCATGCAAAGAGTTTTCAAAAAGCAAGAGAAGCTGGTGTAAAAATTGCTATGGGAACAGATGCCGGTACTCCTTTTAATAAACATGGTAAAAACAAATTTGAAATAAAAATGATGGTAGAAAATGGAATGAAACCTATTGAAGCAATTAAAGCAGCCACAATGGGTGGAGCTGAATTGATGGAACTAACAGATAAACTTGGTTCTATTAGTGAAGGTAAACTTGCAGATATGGTAGTTGTTGATGGTAAACCAGACCAGGATATAGAAGATATTTATGAAGTTGCTGAGGTATATAAAGAAGGTAAAAAGGTAAAGTAAAACTTAATAAAATTATAAATTTATATATTTTTTATATAAACCCTCATTCATTTGATATGAATGGGGGTTTTTTGTATTTTAAGAGAGTTATCTAACTTAAATAAAATTTAGTTGTGAGTGAGTTATGACTACTAAATCAGTTTTTGATGGTACAATTTACCTAGAAGATGATAATAAGGAGATGACAAGTATGGTTAAGAAAAAATATTTATACTTGATAGTGGTTTTTGTGTTGCTATTAGGTGTATGGGGATGTGATAATGATCAAAGTTCTGTTGATAAATTTAGTGTCTCTACTGCAGTAGTAGGAGAAGGAGAAATTATAAAAACTCCCTTTGAAGTTGATTCATCTTCAGGAAGTGAAGTTAATTTAGTAGCTTCACCAGCTGATGGATGGGGATTTAGTCACTGGGAAAAAGATGGAGACATTTATACTCAGACTTTGGAACGGTCAATGGATATTGTTGTTGAAAGTGACATAAGTATTACAGCTATATTTAGACCTTTAGATCAAATATTAAAATTAACAGTTGATGGTGAGGGACAGGTAACTGAAAATATTGCTACAGATAGCCTGGATGAAAAATCTGAAGAAGGTTTTGTTGTTGAAATTATTGCAAAGCCATCTGAAAGTTGGATTTTTTTAGGTTGGCTTGGATTACCAGTAAATCAACAATATAATAATCCGATTATAATTGATAAACATCAAAATTTAGATATTACTGCTGTTTTTGTAAAAAGTGATTATACACTTAGTTTAATAATTAATGGTCAGGGGGAAGTCCAAACAAAACTAATAGAAACTAATGAAAAAATAAGAAATGATTATTCAGAATTTAGTGATATAAATAAAATAGAAAACACAACTACTGATAAAGAACTCCTTTTAATAGGAGGTAGTATAATTGAAGTTAAAGGAGTGGCTCAAGAAAATTGGAATTTTTCCAATTGGGAAGGATATATAAATAGCGAAAACAATCCAATCCAAATTGAAGTGGATGGGGATGTTAATTTAACAGCTAATTTTGTGGAATCTACTACAGATACAGTATATTATACTCTCAATTGGAGTACTAATGGTGGAGGAAATATAAATGAAAAATTATTAAGTGGTAGTAAAGATAATGGCAACTATAGTGAAGGTAGTGAAATAGAATTAGAAGCTGTAGCAGATAATGGTTGGGAATTTACTAGTTGGTCTGGAGACATTGATTCCAGTATTAGTAGTCAAAATCCAATTACAATTACTATGAATAGTAATTATTCAGTAGAAGCAAATTTTTCTGAAATCGTAAGTGATGGAGATATTAATATTAGTGGAAATATTTCTATAAATCACAATTGGCCCTATTCTAAAACATACGATAATCCTGTCAGCAGTTCAAGTTTAGATTCAATTGTTGTTGCTAAAGATATTGAAGAAAAAGAGGGGGAATATATTGAAGGTGAAATGATTATTGGTTTTAATAGAATTGTTGTTGCAAGTCAACAACAGGAAGTTTTAAATAAATTAGGTTTTGAAGTTAAATCTCAACAGACAATATCAAATAGTTATTTAGTAAAAATAAAAGAAGAAAATGCTCAAGAAGCTATAGCAAAAGCGAAGGCTGAAAATGGAGTCCGTTTTGCTGAACCAAATTATATATATCAAGCATTTTCTACAGTTCCTAATGATGAGTATCTTGGTTATCAATGGCATTATCCCCAAATTAGATTACCTCAAGCTTGGGATAGTACCACTGGTTCTTCTTTAGTAAGAATTGCAGTTTTGGATACAGGTATAGATAGTCAACATCCTGATTTGCAAAATAATTTAGATTTAGAAGATGGATACAATTTTCCAGCTCAGTCTACAGATACAAATGATCAATATGGCCATGGAACACATGTGACCGGAACAATAGCTGCAGATACAAACAATAGTCTTGGAGTTGCCGGGGTGATGTGGGAAGCAGAAGTTGTTCCTGTAAAAGTACTGGGAGATGATGGGTATGGTTCAAACTGGGATATTGCTCAGGGAATATTATATGCTGCTGGATTAACTGATGATCCACAAATATCTAAATCCGTAGATGTTATAAGTATGTCTTTAGGTGGGTCCAGTGACAGCCAAACTATAAGTGAAGCAGTTACTGAAGCAGCTAATACTGGTGTAATAATAGTTGCAGCAGCTGGAAATAGCAATACTACTTCTCCAATGTACCCTGCCGCTTATCCAGAAGTTATTTCTGTTGGAGCTGTTGATTTTAATAGTCCTAACGCCCCTATTAGAGCACCCTATTCCTGCTATGGTGACACTCTTGATGTAATGGCTCCAGGCGGTAATACTATTGTTGATAGTGATAATAATGGATATGCAGATGGAGTTTTAAGTACTACATTTGAGGGTAGTGGAGATAATAAAACCTATAGATATATATATTATCAAGGAACTTCAATGGCTACTCCACATGTGAGCGGTTTAATAGGTTTAATGCTAGCAAATGGTATTCCTAGAAATCAGATTAGAGAAGTTTTAAGAGAAACTAGTTTTGATTTAGGAGATCCAGGGTTTGATAGTGAATTTGGTTATGGATTGGTAAATGCTTATTGGGCTTTGAATCAGGTACAAAGTATTAGGATTTTTGCCGGAGAAAGAGATGGAGATAATATAAATGAGGAAGTCGAAATAAGCATAGGACTAAGAGATAGATCTTATAATATTGGAAGCATTACTGGCGGTAATTATGCTATATTTGGATGGATAGATGTTAATGGAAATGATATAATAGATTCAGGTGATTATTTAGCTGAAAGTGAACCACAAACTTTTGAAGAAGGAAATTATCAAGTTGATTTGAATCTAGAAGAAATAGAATAATTTTTTCTAAAAAATATTAGTTTTATTTAAGCATAATGCAATATATATTGCATTATGCTTTTTAATGTATGTCTATTGTTTTTATTATTTGAAAATGGTATAATTAATTATAAATAATATTGTTTATCTATTCAAATTATCACTTCCTTTATTGATATTCTGCACTTAATTATTCTGAATATATTTCTTAATTTTAAATTTTGAATATTAAAATTATTAAAAATGTTTTGTGAAGGAGAGATATTTATGACTGAAAAAAGAATTGAGGTTTATACGCTTGGTAAGTTTGTAGTTAAAAAGGACGATTTTTTAGTTACTGATAAGAGTGTAAGATCTCATAAATTATGGTATCTTTTTAAAATACTTATTAGCTCTCCTGAAAAAATATTTACTGCTGAAGAATTGATGGATAAATTAGACCTTTCTTTAGAATTAATAGATGCTAAAAATGCAATTCAAAATTTGATTTATCGATTAAGAAAACTTTTAGCAAGAAATGAAGAATACATACCTGAAAAATATATAGTGTTTGAAAAAGACGGTTATAGATTTAACTGGGAAGGTAATTTTTATGTAGACTTTATTCAATTTGAAGATTATTGCAAAAAGAGTGAAAAAAATATTAAAAAAAATAATTATGAAGATGCAATAAATTATTCTTTAAAATCTATAGATATCTATAAGGGAAATTTTTTAAATGAAAATAAAGATATGAGCTGGATTATTCAAATGAGAGCTTACTTAAGACGTTTATACTTAGAACAAATATATTTTATTTGTGAACAATTAAATGATAGAGAAAATTTTTCAAAAATTGAAGAAGTTTGTGAAGAAGCTTTAGGAATTGAACCATTTGAAGAAGAAATTCATTATCATTTAATTAATTCTTTATTAAAACAAAATAAAGTCAACAAAGCCAAATTACATTATCAATATACTTTGAATCTATTCACTATTAATAAAATAAAATTATCTTCTCATATTAGTGACTTATTTCAGGAGATAAATCCAACTGAAGAAGATCAAAAAGAAGAAGTGAAAATTATAAAAGCAAAACTTAATAGTTTTGGTTCAGAAGAAGGACTCTGTTTAGTTGACAAGAATGCATTTAATTATCTAAGTTGGATTAGTATTAGAAAAAAAGAAAGAGAAGAATCACCGGTTTTTATTCTTTCAGTTTCTTTAAATATTGATCTTGATCAAATTAGTAAAGAAGATTATCAAGAAATTATAGAATATTTGGAAAATATATTTTTAAAAACATTACGTCATAGTGATGTAATATGTAAATGGACTAAAATACAATATTTGATATTATTTAATGGAGTTAATTTATTTGGTATTCAGGAAATAATAAATAGAATAAGAAAAGATTTTTATAAAGAAGATTTACCCCAGGAAATAATAGTAAATTTAGATTGTATTGAAATATAATCATTAAAATATATTTATTCAAAAAATGACTAATTTATGACTCTCTTCAACTATTTTATGACTGAAATTAAAAAAAATATGTTATACTGTAAATATAGGAGGAAGGGATAAGAATAAACAAGGGGTGAATTAAATGAAAAAAAAATTAGATAATATAAACTTAGAAAAAAATGAGTCTAATTTTTATATTCGTATATTATTTCGCCAAAATGTAACCTATCAAGGAACAATTGAATGGATTTCTGGAACTAAAAATCAAAATAAAAAAAGATATTTTAGAAGCTTATTAGAAATGATATCTTTGATAAATGAAGCTGTAGAAATTAACGATGGTGAAAAAACTGATTATAAAATT
>DATFIM010000131.1 GCA_035270125.1 Halanaerobiales bacterium
TTAAATGAAATAAAAAAGAATAATGTTTCAGTATTTTTAGCAGAACAAAATGTTAGACAGGGTTTAAAAGTTATAGATAGAGGTTATGTTTTAGAAAATGGTAGTATAGAAATGGAAGCTGATGTTGATACTCTTGCTGAAGATGAACATATTAAAAAAGCATATCTTGGAATATAATAATTCTAATAATATAGTAGATAAACACCTTCCTTAAATTTTGGAAGGTGTTTTTTTGTTTAAGAATAGTTAAAATAGAGAAGTCTAGTTAAATTATTACTTGCAACTTATCTGAAAAAAATGTAAAATATAAGTAGTAAGATAGAGATTTTTAAAATTAAAGGAGGCAATAATATGATTAGTGAAAAATTAGAAAATGCGATTAATGATCAGATCAATGCTGAACTATATTCTGCTTATCTTTATCAGGCAATGGCAGCTTATTTTGAAGCAAAGAGTTTAGAAGGATTTGCAAATTGGATGGACGTTCAGGCTCAGGAAGAAATGACACATGCCAGAAAATTCTATGATTATTTAAATGAAAGAGGAGGAAGAGTACTTTTAGATTCTATAGAAGCTCCAAAAGCTGAATGGGAAACTCCAATTGAAGCATTTAAAGATGCATATGAACATGAACAAAAAGTTACTAAAATGATAAATGATTTAGTAGATTTAGCTATAGAAGAAAACGATCACGCAACAAACTCATTTTTACAGTGGTTTGTAGATGAACAGGTAGAAGAAGAAGCTTCTGCTGAAGAAATTATAGATAAATTAGAAATGATCGGAGACTCAGGTCATGGATTGTATATGTATGATAGTAAATTAGCAGAAAGAGTTTTTGTTGATGAAACTGCAGAAGATGAAGAATAAACATTAATAACATAAGCACTGTGGATTAAAAATTATTTACCACAGTGCTTAAATTTCTTTATTATGATATTGAGAAATTAATATAAACGAAGATTTGTTTCAGGAGGACTTTTATGTTTAATATACCAAATTTTTTGACATTAATAAGGCTTTTTTTAATTCCATTTTATATATATTTATTTTTGATTGGCAATTATATTTTTAGTGGTATACTTTTTATTATAGCAACATCTACTGATTTATTAGATGGCTATATTGCTAGAAAATATTCAATGGAAACTGAAATTGGGAAACTTTTAGACCCAATAGCTGATAAACTTACTGTGATTAGTATTTTATCTATGCTAATTTATCTTGATATTATTCCTAGATTTATAGCGATTATTTTGTTAATAAGAGAATCTACTATATTTTTAAGTACCTCAATTGCATATATACTTGGTAAGAATTTTGTTAATCCTTCAATATTGGGAAAAATGTCGATTGCTTTTCTCTATGCAGGATTAGCTGCTAGGTTATTTGAATTTAATATTTTATCTAACTATATTTTATATTTAGCATTACCTTTAAATATAATTTCAGGTATAGCTTATTTTGTTAATGCAATAAAAAATAATTAATAATTATTTTAACTTGAAAAGGAAATTATAAAAATTTATAGAAGTATATATATAGAGCTAAAGATTAATAGATTGTTATTTATTTTTGATCTAGGAGGGTTTTTATGAGTATTTTAATAGAAAATATTGATGAAATTTATACAGCTGATAATGATAATAAAGTCATAAAAAATGGTTATATAATAATAAATAATGGAATAATTGAAAAAATAAATAAAATGAAAGAAATACAACAGGAAAACAAAAAACAATTTGATAAAATAATAGATGCAGAAGACAAAGTAGCTATTCCTGGATTAATAAATACTCATACACATTCTTCCATGACTTTACTTAGAGGATATGCTGATGATTTACCATTGAAAGAATGGTTAGAAACAAAAATATGGCCTTTTGAAAGTAGATTAAGAAAAGATGATTTTTATTGGGGTACAAAATTAGCAATATTGGAAATGATAAAAACAGGAACAACAACTTTTTCTGATATGTATTTTTCTATGGATGAAATCGCAAAAGCAGTAAAAGAAACTGGTATAAGAGCTGTATTGAGCGAAGGCCTAATAGAAGAGAATGATGGAGAAAAAGGACTTCAAAATTCAATTAGATTTGCTAAAGAATGGAATAATAAAGCTAATGGTAGAATAAAAACTATGTTGGCCCCTCATTCTCCTTACACATGTTCTCGAGAATATTTAAAAAGGATTGTAAATAAAGCAGATGAAATTGGAGTGCCTATTCATACTCATCTTGCTGAAACTGAAAATGAAGTTAAAATAACTAAAGAAAAATATGGTAAAAGTCCAACAAAGTTTTTAGAAGATGTTAATTTCTTTTCTGTTCCTATTTTAGCTGCACATTGTATTTATCTTGATGAATCTGATATGGAAATTCTTGCTGAAAATAATGTAGGAGTGGCTCATAATCCTCTGAGTAATATGAAGTTAGGTAGTGGAATAGCTAATATTACTAAATTGATTGATAAAGGAATTAATATAGGTCTTGGTACTGATGGGGTTGCAAGTAATAATAACCTTGATCTTTTTGAAGAAGCTAAAATTGCTGCTTATCTTCAAAAAGTTGATAAAAAAGACCCTTCTTTAATAAATACTAATGATTTATTAAAAATGTTAACAATTAATGGTGCAAAAGTGCTGGGTATTGATAATTTAGGCAAATTAAAAGAAAAGTATATTGCTGATTTAGTTCTTTTAGATATCAATAAGAGTTCATATTTTTATCCTCATCATAATAATTTATCCAATATATTTTATTCTTCTAATTCAAATAGTGTAAATACAGTAATTATTGATGGTAAGGTTGTTTTGGAAGATGGTAATTTATTGACTATGGAAGAAAACAAAGTTTTTCAGGAAGTAGAGAGAAGAGCAAGTGAATTAGTTTAATATAGTTTTGTAAGTCCCCTGTTTTATTAAGTTTTATATATTTATATGATTAGATTTTAATTTAGAAATTCAAATCTAATAAAAGAAAGGAGAGGGGATTATGCAAAAGATATACTGTCAAAAATGCGGTTCAGAAATATTGAGGAAAAATATATTAGGTATTGGCCATTTCAATAAAAATATTGGTGAATATAAAGGTAGATCTTTTGTTGCTTTTAAATGCCCTGTCTGTGAAAAGATTCGATACCAATTTTTAGATAATAAATTACCAGATCCAAAAGATACATTAATAGAAGGTAAGTTAGAAAACAATGAAAAAAAGAAACAATTATTGACTACAAAAAAAATAGATATTGATCAGGTTATATCATTTTATGAGGAGTTAAAAAAAATAAATAAAGTTGATGAATTACTAAAATTAATAGATTAAAAAATCAAATATTAAGTATTTTTCGAGCCTGCTTTAAGCAGGCTCGATTTACCGGATTATTTATTGATTTTAAAAATCAAAGTTGTTTATTAATGCTTAAATATAATATTTTAGTTAATATGTAAAAGAGAGGTGTTTGGAATGAAAAAAAGTTTTAGTGTTTTAATAGCAACTATTTCAGCTATTTTGATTGCTTTTTTAATTTTAGTTTTCGCTGGATCAAAAATTTATACTGATCTTTTATGGTTTAAAAATCTAGGTTATCTTCAAAGTTATTTAATTATGTTACTTTCAAATTATGGACTAAGAATTGCAATTGGTATCATATTTACAGTATTTATCTTTAGTAATCTACTATTTACTAAAAAACCATTTTTAGAATTTGCTAGAGTAAATACTAATGTAGATAAAGGAGATAATGTTGAATCATTATTTTCTGGTGAAGATAATGGTTTTATGAAATGGCTAAATAATAAAAGATTAACCTACACATATTTTTTAATTAGTGTTATTTTAGGTTTTTTATTTAGTTCTATAAGTCAGGATTTATGGAAAATGGTATTAAAATATTTTAATCAAACTCCATTTAATACAACTGATCCTATCTTTGGAAAAGATATTGCATTTTATGTTTTTAGTTTGCCTTTTTTAAGTTTTGTTAAAGAAATGGGTATGGTTTTAGTTATTTTGACAATCATCGTTGTTGGGATAATATACATTTTGGCTTCTGGAATTAATGGGATAAAAGATTTAGGTGTTAAATTATCTACTAGAGCTAAATCTCATATAACAATTCTAATTGCAGCCTTTTTATTTCTTAAGGCCTGGGATTACAGATTGGGAATGTATAATTTGTTATATTCTCCTAGAGGATTAGTTTTTGGAGCAGGTTTTACTGATATAAATGCTAATTTAATTGGTTTGCGAATTTTGTTTTATATTGCATTAGCAATTGGTGTTTTAGTATTATTTAGTTTATTTAGAAAAAATTACAAAACTATTATTTATGGAGTTGGAATTTGGCTAATAGCATCAATAATTTTTGGTACTGCTTATCCTGCTTTTGTTCAACAATTTAGAGTTGAACCTAATGAAATACAACTCGAAAAACAATATATTAGTCATAATATTGATATGACTTTAAAAGCTTATGGGCTGGATAAAATAGATAACAGAGATTTTGAAGTGAAAAATAATTTAAACCAAGATAATTTCTATGAAAACGAAGAAGTTATTTCTAATATAAGACTCTGGGATCCTCGTCCTTTAAAATCTACTTACAGTCAATTACAGGAATTACGACAATATTATGAATTTGCTAATATGGATACAGATCGTTATACTATTGATGGTGATTATAAACAGGTTATGCTTTCTGTTCGTGAATTAAATCAAAATAATTTATCAGGACAGGCTCAAACCTGGATTAATCAAACTTTAAAATATACTCATGGGTATGGAGTTGCTATGAGTCCTGTAAATAGAGTTACTCCACAGGGTTTACCTGAATTTTATATTCAGGATATACCTCCTAAAACTGAAACAGATATTAATTTAGAAAATGCTTCTATTTATTATGGAGAAAGAACAAATAACTATGTAATTGCAAATAATAATTCTCAGGAATTTCATTATCCTCAGGGAGATAACAATGTTTATATTTCTTATGATGGTAATGGAGGTGTAAAATTAAGTAGTTTCTTTAGAAAATCTATTTATGCTATTAAGCACAGTAATTTAAAATTTCTTCTAAATAGTGATATTCATGAAGAAAGTCAAATTATGTATTATAGAAATATTAAAGAAAGAGTAAGAAAAGTAGCACCATTTTTAAAATTTGATAGTGATCCTTACCCTGTAATTCATGAAGGAAGAATTTTCTGGATTCAGGATGCTTATACTACATCTCAAAATTATCCATATTCAAAACCAATGAGTGATTCTACTAATTATATAAGAAACTCTATAAAAATTGTAGTAGATGCTTATAATGGTGATGTAAATTTATATATAGTTGATGAAACTGATCCTATTGCTCAAACTTATAAAAAGATTTTCCCAGAATTATTTATTTCTGGAAATGAATTGCCAGATAATTTAAGAGCACATTTACGTTATCCAAAGGATTTATTTTCTATTCAATCTGAATTATATAGTACCTATCACATGGAAGATCCAGTAGTATTTTATAATAAAGAAGATCTCTGGAATATTCCAAGTGAAAATTTTGCTGGTAATACAATAAAAGTTGAACCATATTATATAATGAGTAAATTACCTGGTAATAATAAAGAAGAATTTATTTTAATGCGTCCTTTTACTCCAGCTAACAAGAATAATATGGTTGCCTGGATGGCTGGTCGAATGGATGGAGATAATTATGGTGATTTAGTTGTATATAATTTCCCTAAAGATCAATTAACTTATGGTCCTAATCAAATTGAATCAAGAATTGATCAGGATTCAGATATTTCTCAATTGTTAACACTTTGGAGTCAGCGTGGATCAAGTGTAATAAGAGGTAATCTTTTAGTTATTCCAGTACAAAATTCAATACTATATGTTGAACCAATTTATTTACAGGCAGAACAGAGTGAATTACCTGAATTAAAAAGAGTAGTAGTATCTTATGATGGAGATATTGTTATGAGAGATAATCTTGAATTAGCTTTTGCAGAATTATTTGGACTGGATGTAGAAGAAGAGCAACAGGTTGAAAGTACTCTTCCTGGAACAGAGATGTCTACAAGAGATATGAAAACTTTAATTAGTGATGCTATTCAGAAATATAATGAAGCCCTGGAGGAACAAAAATCAGGTAACTGGGGTGAATATGGAAATAAAATAAATGAATTAAAAGATATTTTGGAGCAATTAGAAGAGCAGAGTAATTTAGAATCATCTAATGAAAATAATAGCTCTGGAAACAATTAATATGATATAGACTTATAAATTAAATTTGATAGCTCAGATCTTTAAATATAGGTCTGGGCTATTTTTATCTAATTTAACTAAATAATTAATAAATTATGAAGAGGTAATAAAGATGATAAATAAAAGTATAATAATAGATAAAGCAAAAGAAATAGGTTTTGATTTAGTAGGATTTACTACTGCTGAACCTTTTACTAATATTAAAAATATATTATTAAAAAGAAAAGAAAAAAATGAATTGTCACCTTTTATTAATGACGATTTAGAGTTATTAACTAATCCGCAAAAACATTTAAAAAATGCAAAATCTATAATTTCACTTGCTATGTCCTATGGTAACAGTAATACTAGAAAAAAAAGTTTAAATTATTCAATAAGTAATTATACTTTAGGTAAAGATTATCATCTTATTTTTGATAAAAAATTAAATATTTTAGATAAATTTTTAAAAGATAATTCAAAAAATATTAAAACCAAATCATATGTTGATACTGGTCCAATTTTAGATAGAGCTATTGCTGAAAGAGCAGGATTAGGTTGGATTGGTAAAAATAACAGTTTAATTACTAAAAAATATGGATCATATGTATTTTTAGGAGAAATAATAACTAATTTAGATTTTACTCCTGATAGAAAAATTGAAAAAAAATGTGCTTCCTGTCAAAAATGTATAGAAATATGTCCTGGGAATGCTTTAGTTGATCAATTTCATATTAATCCTAATAATTGTATTGGGTATTTAACTCAAAAAAAAGGAATTATTCCAGTTGAAGAACGAAAAAAAATAGGAGATAATTTGTGGGGTTGTGATAAATGCCAGGAAATATGTCCTTATAATAAAAATATATTAACAGATATTCACAATGAATTTGAGATAAAATTAAATGAAGATTTAAAAACAATTTTAAACTTTTCCAAAAATAATTTTCCAGCTAAGTGGAAAAATTCTGCCTTAAGCTGGCGTGGTATTAGAATATTAATCCGAAATGCTCTTATTGTTATAGCTAATTCTAATCTTAAAAAATATATTAAAGAAGTAAAAACATTATTTGGACATTCTTCTTCAGTTATTAGAGCTTATGCATATTGGACATATAGTGAAATTTCTGATGACTATAATAAAATAATAGAAAATCAACTACAAAAGGAAAAATCTCCTGAAGCTAAAGAGGAATTAACCAAAATATTATATCAGAGGTGAAAATATGATTAATATAACTCTAAATGGAAATAATTATGAAATAAGTAATCCAATTACTATTAAAGAACTTTTGGATGAATATAAAATTGAAGGCTACAAAATAGCTGTTGCTGCTATTGAAGATGGTGAAATATTGAGATTAAATAAAAATATAAAAGAGGATAAAAATATAAAAATTATTACAAGAGCTCAAGAAATGGGAAATAGAATATATAGAAGAAGTTTATTTATGTTACTTGCTAAAGCTGTATATGATGTTGATCCAGAATGCAAATTATCTATTGAACATTCTTTATCTAATGGTATTTATTGTGAATTGAAAAAAGGTTGTCCTTTAAATCAATTTGAAGTTAAAAAAATAAAAAGTAAAATGGATGAATATGTAAAAAAAGATTTTAAAATAAAAAAACATCATTTTAGTAAAAATGAAGTTAAAAAAATTTATGAGAAACAGGATTTTCAAGAGCGGCTAAAAAATCTTGAATATTTAGAAAAGGAAAAATTTGTATTATATGAAATTGATGGTTATTATGATTATTTTTATCATGAAATGGTTCCTTCTACTTCTTATTTAGAATTATTTGATCTACATTATAGACTACCAGGTTTTATTTTGATGTATCCTAGACCGGAAAATCCTGAAGTAGTTCCTGAATTTATAAATCAACCGAAATTGGCAAATGTATTTTTAGAATATGAACGATTAGGAGATATATTGAATGTTGCCACTGCAAGTGAATTAAATAAAAAAATAATTGAAGAAGATTATAATGAGTTAATTAGAATTGCTGAAGGGCTTCATGAAAAGAAAATAGCTCAAATAGCAGATGAAATAAATAATAATATAAATAATAAAAAAATTATTTTGATTGCTGGTCCATCATCATCAGGAAAAACTACTTTTTCTCATAGATTGGGTACACAACTCAAAATTAATGGACTTAATCCTATTACAATATCAACTGATAATTATTTTGTTGACAGAGAAAATACCCCTCTTGATGAAAATGGAAATTATGATTTTGAAGCATTAGAGGCAATAGATCTTGAATTATTTAATAATCATTTATTAAAACTTTTACAGGGAGAAGAAGTAGAGATACCAAATTTTAATTTTGAAAAAGGAGAAAGAGAATTTAATGGAGATTATATAAAATTAGATAAAAGACAACCTATTTTAATTGAAGGTATACATGGATTAAATGATAAGTTAACTACAGTAATTCCTCAAAATCATAAATATAAAATTTATGTAAGTGCATTAACACAATTGAATTTAGATAGCCATAATCGTTTTCCAACTTCTGATATTAGATTATTAAGGAGAATTGTTAGAGATAGTCTTTATAGAGGACATTCAGCCAGTGATACAATTAGATGGTGGCCTAATGTAAGAAAAGGTGAAGAAAATAATATTTTTCCTTACCAAGGAAATGCAGATGTAATGTTCAATTCTGCATTGATTTATGAAATGGGAATTTTGAAAAAATATGCTTATAATCTTTTAAATGAAATTGAAAAAGATGATGATGGGTATCTTGAAGCTCAGAGATTAATAGAAATTCTAGAGTATTTTAAAGTTATCCCTGAGCCAGATATACCAAGTACTTCTATTATAAAAGAATTTATAGGTGGTAGTGCATTTAGAGAGAATTAATAGAATAAACTTTTTGTAATTCATTATTAATATCAAGCCAATTATCCACCCTTTTTATATTTTCAATTAGTTCTTTATTCAAATTATGATATTTATTGATTAAAAGTACTTTTATATTTTTGCTGGCTATATCAAAGGCATTATCAAAATTATCTTCAATAAAGAGTTCTATATTTTTTTTGACAGCCAGTGGAGCTTTTGGTTCATCATGAGTTAAACTGTGATAAGGAATAGAATGTTTTTTCAACCAATTTTCTGTTATTTCTCTATATTCTTTGTGACGGGCTGTTATTAAATGTATCTCAAAATTATTTTTATATAATTTTGAAATTGTTTTAATTGCTTCAGGATATGCTTTTACACTTGAATAAATATCAGAAATTTTTTCATTAATGAATTCATTCATTTCTCGTTCAGATAAACCATATGCTTCCATAAAATCATAAACATTTTTTTCTCTTGTTAAATCTTGTGAAAAATGGTTACACAAAGCATTATGCCAAATATTATCATTAGCCGAACCTTCATTTGTTATTACACCATCAATATCAATACCTAATATTTTGTTCATTTTTATACCTCCTATGCTAGCAAAATTATATTAACATTTTTTAATTGATATGTCCAGAAAGGAGATCGTAAATGCAAAAAAACATAAAAAAAATTATAGATATTTTTGAAGCGAAATATCCTGATCCAGAAAGTGCCTTAAATTATAATAATGAATTTGAGTTATTAGTAGCAACAATTTTATCTGCTCAAACTACTGATAAACAGGTAAATAAAGTAACATCTAATTTATTTGATAAATATAATAGTCCTGATGATTTTGCTTCTTTAGAGCCTGAGGAACTTGAAGAAGAAATAAAATCAATTGGACTTTATAGAAACAAAAGTAAATATATTGTTAAAACATCGAAAAAATTAATAGAAGATTATAAGGGCCAGGTACCTGATACTAGAAAACAGTTGACTGATTTATCTGGGGTAGGCAGAAAAACTGCTAATGTTGTTTTATCCTGTGGTTTTACAAAAGATGCTTTTCCAGTTGATACTCATGTTTTTAGATTAGCGAATAGAATTGGATTAGTTAAGTCTGATAAAGTCCGTGAAGTTGAAGAGGGATTAATGGAGGTAATTCCTAAAGAATATTGGTCTAAAATGCATCATTGGTTAATTTTTCATGGTAGAGAAGTTTGTAAATCACAGAATCCTAGATGTGAAGAATGTAAAATTAAAAACTTTTGTAATTATTATCAAAATAACTTTTGATTTTGTTGAATATTTTTCTATAAAATGATAAATTATATTAAAAGCTTTTAGGAGGAGATTTTATGTTTAAAAAAACAATTTATTTTTTAGCTATGTTGATTTTGGTTTTTACTTTGACAATAAGTGTTTCTGCAAATGAATTGACTGATGGAATAAATGAATATCAAAATGGTAATTATAAGAGTGCGATTAATTATTTAGAAGATTATGCAGCTTCTAAAAAAGATGATTTTAGAGTTCATTATTATTTAGGTTTATCTTATCTTAAATTAGAAGAGTATGATGAAGCAGCCGACTCTTTTGAAATCGCCTATGATTTGAATAATAATCATTATAAAATCATGATAAATTTAGGAAGAGCAAATTATCATTTAAATAATTATGAAACAGCAGAAGAAATATTAAATAAAGCAAAAAACAAAGAAAATATTGATGAACAGGTCTTTAATTTACTTGGATTAATTCAAATGGATAGAAATAATTATAATCAAGCAATTGATAGTTTTAATAAAGCATTAGAATATAATACAAATAACTATTATATATACAATAATTTAGGATATAGTTATTTATTACAGGGAAAATATAACGAGGCAAAAGATTCTCTAGAAAAAGCTGTGGCATTAGATCCTGTAGTACCATATATATATAATAATTTAGGTATAGCTTATGAAAATTTAGGAAATTTAGATAAAGCTTATGAGAGTTATAAAAAAGCTTTAGAAATTGATTCTGAATATAAAAAAGCAAAAGACAATCTTAATAGAATTGAACAAAAATTATAATTTAAAGGAGGAAAAATCAATGGCTGAAAAAGGAAGAGTGTTTTTAGAAAGATTACCTAAAGATGGAGATTTAGAAGAGGAAATTACAAAATTTATTAAAAAAAATAATATTGAAAAAGGAATTGTTAAAGCTATTGGAGCTGTATCAGAGGCTAAAATAGGCTATTATAATCAGGAAGAAGAGGAATATGAATATACTAAATTAAATCAACATTTAGAAATTGTTAGTTTATTAGGAAATATTTCTATTCTTGATGGTGAGCCAATGGTTCATGCTCATATTGCTTTAGCAGATGATGAAGGCAAAACTTATGGTGGACATTTAGCTGAAGGTACTAAAATTTTTGCCACAGAACTTTATGTTGAAGAAATAAAAGGTGAAAAAAAGATAAGAACTAAAGATAAAGAAACTAATTTAACTCTTTGGTAAAATATATTCAACCACTCCCTTTATTTTATTTGGGAGTGGTTTGAAATTTGGAGAGGAATGATATTATGAAAAAAATATTTGTTTTAGATACTAATGTTTTATTAATGGATCCCAGAGCTATTTTTTCCTTTGAAGAACATGATGTAGTTATACCTCTTCCAGTAGTTGAAGAAATTGATGATCAAAAATCTAAAAATACTGATATCGGTTATAATGCTAGAGAAACTTCTAGACTTTTAGATAATTTAAGAGAAAAAGGTAATCTAAGTAAAGGAGTGGAATTGGAAGAAGGTGGTAGTCTTAGAATTGTTATAAATGGAAAAGATTTAATACTACCTAAAGGTTTAAGTTCAACAAAAATGGACAATCGAATTATATCAACTGCTATTCATTTACAGCGTGATAATCCAAATAGAGAAGTTATTTTAGTATCTAATGATATTAATTTAAGAATAATTGCTGATGCTTTTGAAATAAAAGCTGAAGAGCATAAAGCTGATAGAATTGATGAAGAAAATTTAATTACTGGTTTTTTAGATATTAATGTAAGTAAAAATTTAATTGACAAATTTTATAATGATAATGAATTAAAAAGAAAAGAATTTGATGCAAATGAAGAGATAGAATTAACCTATAATGACTTTATACAATTATCAGCTAATGATGGTACATCTACTGCTTTAGGTAGATATGATGGTGAGAAAATTGTGTCTTTAATATTTTCTAAAGCACATCCATCTGGAATTACTCCATTAAATCGAGAACAAAAATTTGCTTTTGAGTTATTATTAAATGATGAAATACAATTAGTCACAATTTCCGGTAAGGCTGGTACAGGTAAAACTTTACTTGCCCTTGCAGCTGGATTATCAAAAGTAGTAAATGAAGGTAAATATAAGAGATTATTAGTTGCTAGACCAGTGATTCCTATGGGGAAAGATATGGGATATTTACCAGGTTCTATAGAAGAAAAACTACAACCCTGGATGCAACCAATTTATGACAATTTGGAATTTATTTTAAGTCAAAACAAAAATTCTGATTATACTTATGATCAATTGATTGAAGAAGACCTTATGCAGTTAGAAGCTTTAACTTATATAAGAGGAAGATCAGTTCCAGATCAATTTATTATTGTTGATGAAGCTCAAAATCTTTCTCAACATGAAGTGAAAACTATAGTTACTAGAGCAGGTAAAGGTTCTAAGATAATTTTTACTGGTGATCCTTACCAAATAGATAATCCATATTTGAATCTTTATAAAAATGGGTTAACTTATTTAGCTCACAAATTTCATAATCAAGAAATTGCAGGTCATATAATGCTTCAAAAAGGGGAACGTTCTCCATTGGCTAAAATTGCAAGTGATTTACTATAATAATATGAATTAAGGGAGGTAAAAATGAAAGATAAAACTATTATATTTTT